>VERN01000156.1 GCA_018882635.1 Beijerinckiaceae bacterium
TCGTAGAGCACATCGATGCCGCGCGCTTCGAGTGCATGATACAATGTCTCGCACGCCGCATCCGTCGCCGCATCACCCGCTTTGAGATTGAGAATGCCAACCTTGAACGGCGCAATCGCCTCAGGCCAGATAATGCCGCCCTCATCATGGCTGGCTTCGATCACCGCCGCGATGAGACGCGAGGGACCAATGCCATAAGAGCCCATATGCACGGGCACATCTTGCCCGTCGGGACCTTTGACGACCGCATTCATCGGCAAGGAATATTTTGTACCGAAATAGAAGATGTGACCGACCTCAATGCCGCGCGCCGAAACGCGATCATCTTGCGGCAAGCTTTCGAACGCGCCTGCATCATGCATTTCGGATGTCGCTGCGTAGGGCGTCGTCCATTTTTTGACGATGGATTCGAGACCGGCAATATCGTCGAAATTCGTGTCGGCCGGCGGCACCTGATAATCAAGAAACGCCTTGTCGCAAAACACTTCGCTCTCGCCTGTGGACGCGAGAATGATGAATTCATGGCTCATATCGCCGCCAATCGGTCCACTTTCTGCCCGCATCGGAATCGCTGTGAGCCCGAGCCGATGGAACGTCCGCAGATAAGCGACGAACATTTTGTTGTAAGAATGGCGCGCGCCAGCCTGATCAAGGTCAAACGAATAAGCGTCCTTCATGAGAAATTCGCGCGAGCGCATCACGCCAAACCGCGGCCGCACCTCATCACGGAACTTCCACTGGATGTGATAGAGATTGAGCGGAATATCCTTGTAGGACTTCACATAGGACCGGAAGATATCCGTGATCATCTCTTCATTGGTGGGGCCATAGAGCATGTCACGTTCATGCCGGTCCTTAATGCGCAGCATCTCCTTGCCATACGCATCGTAACGCCCACTCTCACGCCACAAATCGGCGGATTGGATCGTCGGCATCAAAAGCTCAATCGCGCCCGAGCGGTTCTGCTCCTCGCGGATGATGGCATTCACCTTGTCGAGCACGCGCAGGCCCAGAGGCAACCATGTGTACGAGCCCGCGGCTTGTTGCCGGATCAGACCGGCGCGCAGCATCAGCCGGTGCGAGACGATTTCGGCCTCTTTCGGCGTTTCGCGGAGAATGGGCATGAAATAGCGGGACAGGCGCATGGAATCACCGAAGAATCATGATGGCTGACCCCTGCCAGCCTACCGGCCCATCAAACGCATCAGGGGCCAAAACACAAGGCGGGAACGCCGCCAACCCAACCCCCTCAAACCGCCCACCTGCCCATTTTTGAGGCATTATTTTGAGGTTGCGACATTTTGTTGCTACCCCCTGCATAAGGAGATGACAGACCAAAAAAACCGCGTTAAACCTTTGAAATTGGAGCGAAGAGAGCCTATCCGGACATAGATTCGGTCGGGCCGACGGTCCAAGTCTCGGGAGGACACCTCGTGTGACCTTCGTCTCCCTGGAAAACCGGGGTTTTGCGTGGCGCCTCACTGGGCGACGGCGGCGAAGGCTGTGGGGAATAGTAATACTTTCAAAAGGCAGGGCGCGAGCTCTGCCTTTTTTCTGTGCAGTTCTAGGTCACCACGGAAAATAGGCGAGACCGAACCAAACGAGCAAGAAAATCGGAACCGAAATAAGCGAGGTGAGCACGACCTTGTAGCCCATTCTGGCGCTCGCAGGGGCCCCTAATTCCGACCCCGGCACAATGTCACCAGCCTCTTCCTGGCTACGCACCCCGATCGGCAGCACGGCAAACAGCGTCAGCCACCAAATGATGAAGTAGAGCGCAATCGCGCCTGTCCAATTCATCGCTTAGACCTGCTCAAGTTCCACAAGCGTGCCATTGAAATCCTTCGGGTGCAGGAAGAGCACCGGCTTGCCATGCGCGCCAATCTTCGGCTCTCCATCACCGAGCACGCGCGCGCCCTGCTCTTTCAACTTATCGCGCGCTGCAAGAATGTCTTCCACCTCGTAGCAAATATGATGGATGCCGCCATCGGGATTACGCTCAAGAAATTTAGCAATCGGCGAGGCCTCACCCATCGGCTCCAGCAATTCGACCTTGGTGTTCGGCAATTCAACGAAAACCACTGTCACGCCATGCGCCGGTTGCGGCAAGGGCGCTGAAACCGTCGCGCCAAGCGTATCGCGATACAACGCCGTCGACGCCGCCAGATCTTTCACAGCGATCGCCACATGGTTCAAACGCCCGATCATCGTGTTTCTCCGCCTCAGTCGTCAAACAATCACAACGAGAACATGGCATACAGGCTTTTTGCCCCAACGCTCTGCGACCGTACCGCGCACCGCCCGCTCGACCGCGGTCTCAACGGATTCGGGGTCGCGCCGTTTGCCGCGCGGCAATCCGTCCAGCGTCTCAGAAATCGCATCTTCAATAATAGCGTCGAACATTTGACCATTTGAAGCGCGCTCCGGCAGGCCGGAAATGTCGAAGGTCGGCGTCCCCGCCAATTCGCCGCGGGAATCAAGGGCAAGCGCGATGGAAATGATACCGCTGAAGGAAAGACGCCGCCGTTCTTGTACCGCCGGATCAGACGCATCCGTGATAATCGTGCCATCCTTGTTGAGATGGCTCGCGCCAATCTCATCAATGATCGCAGGCGTCCCCGGAGACAACGCGACCAATTCGCCGTCCGTCACCTCAAGCACATTGGGAACACCCAGCTTGCGCGCAAGCTTGGCATGTTCGTGCAGATGATAGGGTTCGCCATGCGCCGGGATCGCGGTCTGCGGCCGCACCCACGCATACATTTGCTCAAGCTCACCACGACGCGGATGGCCGGATACATGCACAAGCCCATCGCGATCGGTGATCACATCAATCCCCATGCGCGTCAGATTATTGATGATCTTGCCGACGGCCTTTTCATTGCCGGGAATGGTGCGCGACGAGAAGATCGCCGTATCACCAGGCGCCAGCGCAATCGCCGGATGCTGCTCTTCCGCCACACGCGCCATGGCCGCCCGCGGCTCACCTTGGCTTCCCGTCATCAACAAAACGATTTTATGGCGCGGCAAATAGGAAAACGCATCAGCTGTTTTGAACGGCGGCAAACCGTCAAGCAATCCTAATTCACGTGACACCTGAATGACGCGATCCATCGCACGCCCGACGACGACGACTTCGCGATCATTCGCAAACGCCGCTTCGGCGACAGAACGGATGCGCGCCACATTGGACGCAAACGTGGTCACGGCGACGCGCGCTTTCGCTTTGCCGATGATCTCTTTCAGCGCGACCGAAACATCAGCCTCGCTCGGGCTGATGCCATCACGGTTCACATTGGTTGAATCACAAACCAGAGCAAGAACGCCTTCATCGCCTAACGCACGAAAGCGTGCTTCATCCGTTGTCCACCCAACGACAGGCGTGGGATCGATCTTCCAATCCCCTGTATGGACAATCAATCCCGATGGCGTCCGCAGCGCTAACGCAGTCGATTCCGGAATGGAATGCGCCACGCGGATCATTTCAATGTTAAACGGCCCGCAATCAAAACGCTCGCCCGGCGCCACAATATTCACCGGGATCGGTTTCGCACCCGGCTCCGAAAAACGACGCACTTCGAGGAGATCGGCTGCAAATTGCGTAGCATAAAGCGGCGCTTTCAAACGCGGCCAGAGATCCATCACCGCGCCAATATGGTCTTCATGCGCATGGGTGATGATGATGCCTTTGAGACGATCTTTCTGCGCCTCGATAAAGCGCAGATCCGGCAGATAGAGATCAACCCCCGGCGCTTCAGGACCGGCGAAGGACACACCGCAATCGACCAAGATCCATTCGCGATTTTTCTTCGGCCCATAGCCATAAAGAGCAGCGTTCCTGCCGATTTCACCAAGCCCGCCCAGCGGCAGGAATACGAGATTGGAATCGTCCTTGGCCATCAGCTGGCTTGCCCTCTTGACGCATGAGGCAGGAAGAAAACATCGCCCGCCAAAACCGTTTCAACCCCGCCCTGCCGTTCAAGCAAAAGGCGGCCTTCTTCGTCGATATCACGAAAAACGCCCTCGCGCGCGCTTTCACCGGAGCGCACGGTGATCGTCTCACCCCGGCCCGCGGCCCGTGTCAGCCACGCCTTGCGAATGAGCGCGAATTGCTGGCCCCGATCCCACAAAGCGAGTGCCTCAGCCATCCGTTGCGTCAAGCGCTCGAACAGCTCATCCACTCTAGCGAAGGCCCCCGCAGATTTGAGATCAGTCGCGGGGTAAGGCGTATCGGTGGGATGCGCGCAGCAATTCACACCCATCCCGATCACAGCAACGCTTTGGCCATGCCCTGAACTGCCTTCTACAAGCAGGCCCGCTAATTTAGCGCGATCAAGCAAAAGATCATTCGGCCATTTGATGGTGAGCCGATCCGCCGTCAGCCCCGTGACATCGGTCACCGCCTGATGCAGGGCGAGGCCTGCCACAAAGCCAAGCTGGGGTGCACGTTGCGGCTCACACGGATCGCGAAGAGCAAGGCTCGTATAGAGATTTCCCGATGGCGATGCCCAAACACGCCCGCTGCGGCCGCGCCCGGCCGTCTGCTCCCGCGCGACCACCCAATGGGCGTGCGACCGTCCGGCATGAACGCAGGCGAGCGCTTCATCATTTGTGGAGCCAATGGCGTCAAAGACGCCAAGGCTCATGCCCGATGAAAGCGCCTCTCCAGAGAGCCGCACGTTAGAAGAGCGATTTCGCCGCTGCCGACGCAGCAGTCACGAGCGGTGCCGGATAGAGCCAGAAGACGAGCGTGAAAATCGCCGAGACAGCGATAATGCCCTGCAACGTGCCGCCCATTGGCTCGAAGCTTTCCTTTGCTTCGTCGAAATACATCACCTTGACGACGCGCAGATAATAGAACGCGCCAACAACCGACGTCAGAACACCAATCACCGCCAAGGCATACATCTTGGCTTCGACCGCTGCGACAAAGACATACCACTTGGCGAAAAAGCCAGCGAGCGGCGGAATACCAGCGAGCGAGAACATCAACATGGCAAGGGCAAACGCCATGCCCGGATTGGTGCGGCCAAGACCGGCTAAATCGTCGATCTTTTCGACATAACCATTCTTCGTGCGCATGGCGAGCAAGCACGCGAATGTGCCAAGCGTCGTGACGAGATAAATCGCCATATAAATCGCGACACCGGCGACACCATTTACCGTTCCCGCCGCGAGGCCCACCATCGCATAGCCCATATGGCCGATCGAGGAATAAGCGAGCAGTCGCTTGAGATTGTTCTGGCCGATCGCGGCGAATGCACCAAGACCCATCGAAGCAATCGCCACGAAGACAACGATTTGTTGCCATTGCGACGTGATTGATGGGAATGCCTGCATCACGACGCGCACAAACAGCGCCATAGCCGCAATCTTCGGCGCGCCTGCAAAGAAGGCCGTCACCGGTGTTGGTGCACCCTCATAAACATCCGGCGTCCACATATGGAATGGCACAGCTGAGATTTTGAAGCAGAGCCCCGCGAGAATAAAGGCAAGGCCGAAGATAACGCCCGTCGAACCATGACCTTTCAGTGAAGCCGCGATCTGCGCAAAGCCGACAGAGCCGGTAAAGCCATAAACAAGCGACGCGCCATACAGCAGCATGCCTGACGACAAAGCACCGAGGACGAAATATTTAAGGCCCGCTTCCGTCGCGCGCGTGTTGTCACGATCAATGGCAGCGATCAAGTAAAGCGACAGCGACGACAATTCGAGACCGAGATACAGCGCGATGAGATCGGACGCCGAGATCATCATCAAAATGCCGAGCGTCGACGTCACAACGAGAATGGGGAATTCAAATTTGGACTCGCCAATGCGCGCAAAATAACCAGACGCCATGAGCAGAACCGTGGCGCCACCAATCAGTGCGGCCACTTTCATAAAGCGCGCAAACGCATCGACGACAAACGCGCCGTTAAACGTAACCGCCGTTCCAGCCGGCTGCATCAACACCAGTAAACCAGCCGCGATTAACGCGACGAACGCGACATTGGTGACGGCACCCGTCGAACCTTCGCCGCGGATAGCACCGATCAAAACCAAAACCAAAGCGGTGATGGCAAGAAGAAGCTCCGGCAGCGCCGGTGCGAGAACGGGAAAGGAGGCCAGAGCGTTCGGCATGGCGCGGTCCTTACTGAACAGTGAGCGCGGCGGTTTTCACCGCGGCGAGAGCAGCTTGGGTCTGCTGGATGAGAGCGCTCGTCGGCGCCGCGAAGACATCAAGAATGGGGCCAGGCTGGACACCATAATAGATCGTCAGAACGACGAGCGGCGCGAGCAAACCAATCTCACGTGGGCTGAGATCGGTGATGTTTTTCAAGCTGGGCTTTTCGAGCGGCCCGAAGACAACGCGTGCATAGAGCCAGAGCGCATAGCACGCCGAGAGAATGACACCCGTCGTCGCGACGAATGCCACCCATGTATTGGCGCGGAAAGCACCAAGCAGCGTGAGGAACTCGCCCACAAAGCCCGAAGTGCCCGGCAAGCCAACATTCGCCATGGTGAACACCATGAACGCCGCCGCATAAAGCGGCATGCGTTGAACGAGGCCGCCATAAGCCGCGATCTCACGTGTGTGCATCCGATCATAGACAACGCCGACACAGAGGAAGAGCGCACCTGACACAATACCATGGCTCACCATCTGGAACATGGCACCCTGAATGCCCTGCTCTGTCAGCGTGAATAGCCCCATCGTGACGAAGCCCATATGCGCGACGGACGAATAAGCGATCAGCTTCTTGATGTCTTCCTGCATCATCGCAACAAGCGATGTGTAGACAATCGCGATCACCGAAAGCGCATAGACGAGCGGCGCGAAATAGACCGACGCGTCAGGGAACATCGGGATCGAGAAGCGGATGAAACCGTAACCACCCATCTTCAACAAGATCGCGGCCAGAATGACTGAACCTGCTGTCGGCGCTTCGACGTGTGCATCCGGCAGCCAGGTATGCAC
>VERN01000157.1 GCA_018882635.1 Beijerinckiaceae bacterium
GGATACGGCGCCGCCTGCCTCCTTTGCTGAGGCCTATGAAACGCAGGCGCGCGTGACAGCCGCGCTGGGAGCTAAGGTCGACGCGTGGAAAATAGGCCTCGCACCCGATGGCACTGTGTTCGCAGGCCCGATGTATTCGACCGATTTGCGCGTGCTGCACGCGGCCCCGACCGGCTTTATTGCAGCAGAAGTTGAATATGCGATCCGCATGGCGAAGGATCTGCCGCAACATGAAATCACCCGCGCCGAAGCGCTCGATTGCGTAGAAGAGGTTCTGCTCGGCTTCGAGTTCATCGAAACGCGCTTTATTGAAATTCCAAGCCTGTTGCTGCACACGGCCGACAATGTGGCGAATGGCGGCTATTGCACTGGCCCGCTTGTGCCCAAAAGCGCTCTCGACCAGCCTGCGCGGACGGTCCGTATTCTGGCCGATGGCCACACCCTGTTCGATGGCCCGGCCGCCCACCCTAATGGCGATGTCCTTGCGCCACTCATGGCCTATGCCAAAGCAAGCGCCGACCCTGCCCTGCGCGACCATCTCGGTGGCGTCCGGAAAGGCCAGCTCGTGACGTTAGGGTCGCTCTGCGGCGGCGTGGCCGTGCCGCATGCCTGCTCCCTTATCGCTGAAATGTCGGGCATAGGCCGCTTCGACCTCCGTTACGAACGTTGAAGCACCTCAGCCGCCCTTCCAGCCTCACTGGCATGGGCGTTGCGTAAAAACTGGTCAGATAACGCACTTTTCAGGCAGGACGACCCGTTCAGCCTGAAGAGCGCGTTTTTTGCACGCCTATTAGGCAGTAATTGCCGAAAAGGCAGGCAAGCGCCCTTTTTCTGACCTGCAACGCTGAGTGCCCGCTGATGCGTCTTCCCCTCTCTCTCCTCACCTTCACCTTTTGCCTGATGGCTGGCCCGGCCTTTGCCGCCGATGCCGGATCCGCTTCTGTCGCCTGGATCCTGACGGCCTCAGCGCTGGTCCTCTTCATGACATTGCCCGGTCTGGCATTGTTCTATGGCGGCCTCGTCCATCACAAAAACCTGCTCTCAGTTGTGATGCAGTGCTTCGCCATTTGCTGCGTCGTGTCGCTCATCTGGGCGGTGTGCGGTTACAGCCTTGTGTTTGACGGCGATGCGCCTTGGCTCGGCGGCTTGAGCAAGATGTTCCTCGCCAATATCAGCGGCCCGCGCGAACCTTCGGGCCTGCCTGAAACCGTGTTCGTTCTTTATCAGATGACGTTTGCCATCATCACGCCCGCGCTCATCATCGGGGCGTTTGTTGAACGTGCGAATTTCGCTTTCGTCGTGATCTTCTCGGCGCTTTGGCTTTTGATCTGCTATGTCCCCACCGCGCATTGGATCTGGGGCAATGGCTGGCTCGCTGCGATGGGCGCGATGGACTTTGCAGGCGGTATCGTCGTGCACACCACGGCCGGAATTTCGGCGCTCGTGCTGGCAGTAATGATTGGTCGCCGCCGTATCTTCCCGCAAAATCTCACACCGCCCCATAGCCCCGGCCTGACGATGGCAGGCGCAGGCATGCTGTGGGTCGGTTGGTTTGGTTTCAATGGCGGCTCGACGCTTGTCGCTGATGGAACAGCCGCATCAGCCATTCTCGCCACCCATCTTGCCGCATGCGCAGGCGCAGCCGCTTGGACAGCGATTGAATGGATCAAGATCGGCAAGCCGACATCGATTGGCATTGTGACAGGCTGCGTCGCAGGGCTTGCAACGATCACGCCCGCTGCGGGCACGGTAGGGCCGATGGGCGCCATTGCGATTGGCTTTTCAGGCGGTCTCGTCTGCTTCTTCGCCACGCTTTATGTGAAGCAACACGCCAAGATCGATGACAGCCTCGACGTATTCGCCGTGCATGGCGTCGGCGGAATGTTGGGTTCGCTCCTGCTCGCTTTCTTTTCACTCGCTTCATTCGGCGGGGCAGGATTGGCGGAAGGGATGACAGCTGGCAAACAACTCGGCGTTCAAGCCCTCGCCGTCGGCGTGGTCGCGCTGTGGTCAGCGCTCGTCACTTTCATCCTGACGAAACTGATCGGCCTCTTCGTGCCTATCCGTGTCGATCAGGAGTCGGAATATGACGGCCTTGATCTCGCCCAGCATGGCGAGCGCGCTTACGAATATCCGTAAAAAAATCTGGATCGACGCATTGCAAGAAAAAGGCGGCTTTAAGCCGCCTTTTTTTGATAGTCCTTCACATCGGTGAAGATAATGTCCGGCCAGCGCTCCGCCTCGTAATTGAGCGAAAAGGGCGAGGACGCCATAAACACTGGCGCACCATCCAAATCTTCAGCGATCGAAGAGCCATGCGCCGCAACGAACTTGTCGAGATCGGCGCGGTTCTTCGCGGAGATCCAACGACACAGGCTGAAGCGCGATTGTTCATAGGCAATCGGCAGATTGTATTCGGCATTCAGACGCTCGGCGAGCACATCGAGCTGTAACGCACCCACAACACCAACAATCGCACCCGATCCATCCATGGGCACGAATAATTGTACGACGCCTTCTTCGGCGAGTTGCTGCAAGGATTCCCGCAGCTTCTTCGCTTTCATCGCGTCTGACACTTTCACACGGCGCAGAATTTCCGGCGCAAAGCTTGGCACGCCACGGAAGAGAATATCTTCGCCCTCCGTCAACGTATCCCCAATACGCAAAGTGCCATGGTTCGGAATACCAACCACATCGCCAGCATAGGCTTCTTCTGCAAGCGCGCGCGTGCGAGCAAAAAAGAATTGCGGCGCGTTCAGGCTCATCGGTTTGCCGGTGCGAACAAGCTTGGCTTTCATCCCGCGCGTCAACGTCCCCGAGCAAACACGCATGAAGGCGATACGATCACGATGGTTCGGATCCATATTGGCCTGAATCTTGAAGATGAAACCCGTCATCTTCGCTTCATCAGGCTTCACCTCACGCCGATCGGCTTCCTGCGTGCGGGGCGGCGGCGCATCCTGCGCCAACATATCAATCAGATCACGCACGCCGAAATTACGCAGCGCCGAACCAAAAAACACGGGTGTCAGATGGCCTTCATTAAAGGCCTTGAGATCAACCGGGCGGCATGCTTCCGCCGCGAGGATTAATTCTTCTGCAAACGCCTCGCGCTCTTGAACAGGCAGCATCTCTGCAATCGCAGGATCTTCGGGCCCATTCACACGCACCGGCTCAGCATCACTGTCAATCTTGCGCACCGTGCTGCGTTTGAAATCATAAGTGCCCGCAAAGGAGCGGCCACGCCCGATCGGCCAATTCACCGGCGCTGTATCAAGCGCCAAGGTCTTCTCGATCTCGTCAAGCAGCGCAAACGGATCTTGGCTTTCGCGGTCAAGCTTGTTGATGAAGGTGACAATCGGGATATCGCGCAAGCGACAGACTTCGAAGAGTTTCAGCGTCCGCGCTTCAATGCCCTTGGCCGCGTCAATCACCATGATCGCGGAGTCAACAGCGGTCAGCGTGCGATAGGTATCTTCCGAGAAGTCGGCATGGCCGGGCGTATCAAGCAGATTGAAAACGCAATCATGATATTCAAACGTCATCACCGAGGTAACGACGGAAATGCCGCGCTCCTTTTCAATCCCCATCCAATCCGAGCGGGCGCTGACACGGTTCTTCTTCGCCTTCACTTCGCCTGCAAGTTGGATCGCGCCGCCGAACAGCAAGAGCTTTTCGGTGAGCGTCGTTTTACCGGCGTCAGGGTGCGAAATAATCGCGAAGGTGCGGCGGCGAGATACCGCATCGGCGATGGCAGTCATGGTTGGGGTCGATCCTTTAATAGCCCGTCTTGGGCCGAGGCGCTTCTAGCCCGAAAACACGCCCGTTGCCAGTTCCGTTCAACCGACGGCGGCCAACAGGCCATCATCAGCCGTCAACGGGCCTCGCAAGCCAGCGCTAAGCCATCGACCCGTCGTGGCAGCGAAGCAGAGCCCTATGACGCCGCCGCTTAATAGGTCCAGCGCTGCGCCTTTGCGACGAGAAAATCGCGGAACACTTGCACACGCGCAACGCTTTTCATCTCCTCTGGATAGACCAGATAAGAATCGAGCGATGGCATCTCGATGGAGGTCATCACCTGCACGAGGCCGGAGTCAGACTCAACGAGATAATCCGGCAGCACGGCAATGCCCAAGCCACTTTGCACGGCGCGCTTCAATGACGTGATATTGTTCACTGTCAATGCCGCCATACGCGGATTGCGCGGATCACGCCCCACCGTTGTCAGAAAATGCGCATCCAGCAAATAAGAGGGCGCAATTCCGCCATAGGTCATGATGCGGTGATCTTCGAGATCAGACACATCTTTGGGCATGCCATGGCCCTTAATGTATTCGGTTGAGGCATAGACGTGGAAATGCACGGTAAAGAGGCGGCGCTGGATCAGATCGCCTTGTGTCGGTTGCCGCAAACGAATGGCGACGTCGGCTTCGCGCATTGAAAGATCAAGTTCTTCGTCAAAAAGAAGAACTTGCAAATTCACTTCCGGATAAAGATCGAGGAATTCCCCCAGCCGTGGCGTCAACCAATGCGTTCCAAGCCCAATCGTGGTGGAAACGCGCAAATCGCCATTCGGCCGTTCGCGACTATCTGTGAGACGCGCGCGGGTCGATTCCAGTTTGAGCATCATCTCCTTCGCGGTGCGGAAAAGATGCTCGCCTTGTTCCGTCAGAATGAGGCCGCGCGCATGACGATGAAACAGCGGCACACCAAGATCGCGCTCAAGCGCGCCAACTTGCCGGCTTACAGCCGATTGCGAAAGGCCAAGGCTGTCACCCGCATGGGTGAAACTGCCGGCCTCCGCCGCCATGTAGAAGATGCGAACCTTGTCCCAATCAACGGTGGGCACAAACGCCATTGAGTTTGGCATGATTATTCCGCCGCCTCGCGATGCACGGCATGGCCAGCCAACCAGCGTTCAGCTTCAAGCGCGGCCATACATCCCAATCCGGCCGCAGTCACCGCTTGTCGGAACACATCATCGGTCACGTCGCCAGCGGCATAAACGCCTTCGATTGACGTCGCCGTTGAATCCGCCGCAGTCCAGATATAGCCGCCCTGCTTCATCTTCAGCTGGCCTGCAAAGACGGCGCTGGCTGGGCTGTGCCCAATCGCAACGAACACGCCGTCGCACGGAATATCAGACAGCGTGCCATTTTGGGTATCGCGCAGACGCACATGCGTCACGCCCAGCGGCGCTTCTGTCCCGCAGATTTCCTCAACAACCGCATTCCAACGCACTTCGATTTTAGGATGCGCAAAAAGCCGATCCTGCAAAATCTTTTCAGCACGGAAACCTTCGCGGCGATGCACCACGGTTACTTTGCTCGCAAGATTGGCGAGATAAAGCGCCTCTTCCACCGCGCTATTGCCGCCACCGACAACAACGACATCCTTGTTGCGGAAGAAAAATCCGTCGCAGGTCGCACAGGCCGAAACGCCGAACCCTTGGAATTTCTGTTCTGAGGGCAGACCGAGCCAGCGTGCTTGTGCCCCTGTCGCAATAATCAGCGCATCGCAGGTGTAGACCGTGCCACCATCGGACACGAGCGTGAACGGGCGCTTGGACAGATCAGCGGAGGCAATCAGATCAGAGACAATCGTGGTGCCGACATGCTCGGCCTGTTTGCGCATCTCTTCCATCAGCCACGGGCCTTGGATCGGATCGGCAAAGCCCGGATAGTTTTCAACATCGGTTGTGATGGTCAGCTGCCCGCCCGGTTGCAGCCCTGAGATCAGCACCGGCTGCAGCATTGCGCGGGCCGCATAGATGGCGGCCGTATATCCGGCGGGGCCTGAGCCAACGATGATCACTTTGCTATGCATGGATAACCATCCAAAACGAACATAATTCAGGGGGACGCGGCCATCGCCGCCCGGATCGCCGAAGCGATCGTTGGCACTGACACTAACGGTTCGTATGCATAGCTTTCAAGTCGGCCCTGAAATTTCCGCACAGCTCCTTTCGCCTCCAAAGCGGCGATAAAGCTGCGGATCCGACGGCCTTTGCGTCCAAACCGGAGCGAAGGTTCAAACACCATAACCGGCTTGCCGGTGCTGACGGCCTCGCTGATCATATTGGCAGAATCCGCAGTCACGACAAAGGCATCGGCCAGCGCCAGCATGGCTGGATAGGGATTGTCGCCGGTCCCATCCCAGCCAAACCCGCCCTTCGCCCGGGCGAGCCCCAAGACCGCTTCCTTCAACCGATCGGGCGTCCGCCGCGATGCTGTGACCATCAGCCGCGCATGCACGGCAAGCGCATCAAGATCAACGAGCAGCCGCTCAGCATCGGCCGGGGAAAAATCGAAATCACGGCTGCGCCCACCCACCAAAACGGCAACACGCGGCGATGGCAGAGCCGCCAACGCTGCGGGCGGGTTAGCCCGTAACAATGCCAGCCTTTCGGGCGTAAACCGGTGCGGCGAGACCAGCGTCGCGATGACATTGGGCCCACGCAGCCGGTCATGCTCTGGCACCCAGATCAAATCGGCATCCTTAGTGCCGGTCCGCGGGTCCTTCAGAAACACGGTGAAGGTCCGCCCGCCAGATGCCTTCTTCACCGCCCTGAGATAAGCCACCGCGCGGCGGCCTGATGCGATGCACAGATCGGGATAGGGCCCCGCAATCGGGCTGCCGGGCTTGTCCGGCGCATCTTTGGGATCGATCCCGCCCCACGGCATCGCCGCGGCAAACAGCGCGCGCGGTGCAATCCGCTTGATCACAGCATCAGCACCAAGCGCTTCGGCCACGGCAAGGCATTGGCCTTCATCGCCGATCTTGCCGTCGCTCAAAACCCAGACACTGAGGGTAGGCTTTTGCATAGGGGTGGTCACTCACTTGTGCCGCCAGACCGGATCAGGTCTAACCGGGCTTATCTAAACCATCCGATTCCACACACGCCGGAAAGCCTCCGACGTCCTGTTTTGCCCGGAATACGCACAGTGCACACA
>VERN01000158.1 GCA_018882635.1 Beijerinckiaceae bacterium
GCGCCGGGATCGAGCCGCAGTAACCGCATCGCGTGCAGCACGCGGCGATGCACTGGCTTCAGGCCGTCGCGCGCATCGGGCAGAGCGCGATGCATGATGGTCGACAGCGCATAAGCGAGATAGCGCTCTTCCAGCGCTTGGCGCAGATCAATGCTTTCGATGTCCCCGCCCGATGGCGGCTCGACGGGCTTACCCATCCAAAACTCCTTGATTGGCCGGAACGCATAGCGAACGGACCGAGTCGGGGCAAGGTTTCGGCCCAAACCTCACGGGGACAAGGGCTTAAGGGGCCAATTCCTTGCGCAGGGCGGCGATGAAAGCCCCGCGCGCCTCAGGCGGTGGGAGGCCTCGCGGGCCATAGACGTGCCGTTCAAGGAAATAGGCGGTCAAAGCAAAGCCTGCCTCAACCTCCTGCCAATCAGGGACGGCCGATATGCCGCCGGCCAGAAAGGCAGGCAGGCGGAACAATCGGTCCCGCCATGGTTCGCCCGCCACACGAGAAACAGCGCGGCCCGATTTTGGTGAGACATAGATGAGCTCGGTCTGCTCACCCGTTGACGCGCATTCGGACAGATCAAGGCCAAAGCCGAGTTCCGCCAAGACCGCGAGCTCATACCGGATCAGCAGCGGGGCTGCGAGCGGCGCTTCCGCGAGGTTCTCGCCAATGACAGCCAAGGACTCAAAGATGGCCGGATGCGGATCACGCTCAGGCAAAAGACGCGTCAATCCGGCCAGATGATTGAGCCCATAAAGCGCCACCGCAGAATGCATATAAGTGGCCGCGCGCAAATCAAGCGGTTCGAGCTTCCATTCGCCCAGGTGCTCTTCTAGCCGCGCACGCCACAGCACATCGACATGATTACCCGGCTGAAGGATGGGCTGCATGGTGCGCGAGCGGCCATTGCGGACAATGCCGAGATGGCGACCATGGGCGCGTGTCATCATCTCGCAGACGACAGCATTTTCGCCATGCCGTCTGAGGCCAAGAATGATGCCGTGGTCGCGCCATTCCACCCTGCGCGTCTCCGGTTATTTCTTCGGGAATTCGAGACCCATTTCGCGATAGCGCGCAGGGTCATTCGACCAGTTCTCGCGCACCTTCACGAACAGGAAGAGATGCACCTTGCAATCGGCGGCGTCGGCAATGTCTTTGCGCGCGGCTTCACCAATCGCCTTAATGGTGCGCCCACCCTCGCCAAGCACGATCTTTCGCTGATTTTCGCGCTCGACATAGATTGTCTGCTCGATCCGCGCTGATCCATCCTTCAGCGTTTTCCAATCCTCAGTTTCGACGGTCGAGCGATAGGGAATCTCGTCATGCACGCGCTCGAATAATTTTTCACGCGTGATTTCCGCCGCGAGCAGGCGCAAAGGCGCATCCGACACTTCATCGGGCGGGAAGAGCAAGGGACCGGGCGGCATGAGTGCAGCGAGCTTCTCGCGCAGCGTATCAACACCGCTGCCGGTGAGCGCTGAAACCATGAACGTGTCTTTGAATTCGCCACGCTTGTTCAGATCCTCGGCGATATCGAACAGTTTTTCACGCTCGATCAAATCAACCTTGTTGAGGACCAGCAATTTCTTCTTTTTGAGTTCAGGCAGTTTTTCGAGGATCGCTTCGGTTTCCTCATCCGGCCAATGGCGCACGTCAACAATGAGCGCCACTGCATCGGCGTCCCCTGCCCCGCCCCATGCTGTCGATACCATTGCGCGCTCAAGGCGACGCTTCGGCGTAAACAGGCCGGGCGTATCAATGAGGATGATTTGCGTATCCTCACCCACCATCACGATGCCACGCATCAAAGCGCGCGTCGTCTGCACCTTGCGCGAAACGATTGACACTTTCGCGCCAACCAAAGCATTAACGAGCGTTGATTTTCCGGCGTTCGGCGCGCCAATGAGAGCGACAAAACCACAGCGTGTTTCGCTCATCCCGTCACCCCGTCCATCGCAATGCCCTCACGCACCAAAAAATTAAACGCCGCATCATGTTCGGCAAGGCGCTTGGACGCACCTTTGCCCGTGCAGGGTTCAAGCCCTTCTATCACCGCAGCGATGACGAAGACAGGCGCATGGTCGGGTCCGCTGCGTTCCACTTCACGATAACGCGGCGCGGGCAAGCCGAGACCGAGGGCCCATTCCTGCAGCGTCGACTTTGCATCGCGCGTCTGCCGCCCCGGCTCGTTGATCTTGGGGCCGAAGGCACGCTTGACCAAAGCATAGGCGGTTTCATAGCCACCATCGATGAAGACCGCTGCGATCAATGCTTCGCAGACGTCAGCCAACATCGCATCCTTCGTCCGCAAGCCCGATTGGCTCTCGCCAGCACCGAGCCGCAGAAAAGGTGCAACCTTCCAATCGCGCGCTACTTCAGCACAGGTTTCACGCCGCACGAGATGGCCGAGACGGCGCGACAGCTCGCCTTCCGTCGCCTCTGGGAATTCGCGGAACAAAAGATCCGCCATCACAATGCCAAGAACGCGATCACCTAAAAATTCGAGGCGTTGATAATGCGGACCGTTGGCCGGTGTCCCCGGCAGTGCACTGATATGGGTTAGCGCTCGTTCCAGATGGCCACGATCCGTGAAGACGTGACCCAAGGTCTCTTCAAGATGGGCGAGATCAGTTTTACGCCGCGGGGCCATGATCAAGAAACGGGCTTGAGGAGGCGGCTCCAGCGTACAGTCCAGGGCCATTCCCAAATTTTCCAAGCCGCGCCCTCTTCTTCCACGGAGAAGAAGATGATCTCGGCGCGACCAATTAGATTTTCATAAGGGACGTAACCAACACCTTGAGAGGACATGTCGCGACTATCGAGGGAATTGTCACGATTGTCGCCCATCATGAAAAAATGACCCGGCGGCACCTGATACACTTGCGTGTTACGGCCAAGCTTATTGCCATACAAATCGAGTTCCTGAACGACATAGCTCACGCCATTCGGCAATGTTTCGCGATAATAAGTCGCGCGATCCTTGAAGCCGGCACCAGCCGACACTTCACCCTGAGCGACACGCTCTTTCTTAATGCGCTCGCCATTTATAACGAGAACACCATCGACCATCTGGATCTTGTCGCCGGGAAGACCGATCACCCGCTTGATGTAATCGGTGGAATTATCGCGCGGCAGTTTGAAAACGGAGATGTCACCGCGCTTGGGTTCTGAACCGATGATCCGGCCGTCAGCGCCAAATTTCGGCAAGACATTGCCGAACGGAAACGAATAGCGCGAATAGCCGTAGGAATATTTCGAGACGAAGAGATAATCGCCGATCAAAAGCGTCGGGATCAGTGAACCCGAGGGGATGTTGAAAGGCTGGAACAGGAAGGTCCGGATGACGAGTGCGATCAAGAGCGCCTGGACGACGACCTTCACCGTCTCGAGGAAGCCGCCTTCATCCTTGCCGGTCTTTCCCAAGCCTTTCTTGTCGAGGTCCTTGTAGCTCGCCACGCGCTGATCTCCGCTCCGCCGATTCACCCCCTCGCAAGGAGGTTGCCGGGGTATAGACCCCGGAATAGGGCGGCGCAATGACGAGGGCTGGTCAGGGGTGAAAAGCCCGCCATCAGCGGTTGAGGAAGGCGTTTCGCACAGCTAAGGGGCCTTTTCAGGCCGAAAGGGGCAGCGCTTCTATGACCACGAAGGCCTGTGCGAGCGGGTAATCATCCGTCAGCGTCACATGAATGACGCCTCTGTGGCCGGTCGGGACCAGTTCGGCGAGGCGCGCGGCGGCCCCTCCCGTCAGTGCCAGTGTGGGCGCACCGGAGGGCAGATTGATGACGCCCATATCCTTCATGAAGACACCGCGTGAGAAGCCGGTGCCGAGCGCCTTGGAGCATGCCTCTTTCGCCGCGAAACGCTTCGCATAGGAGGCGGCGCGCTGCGCCCGACGCTCTGACTTCTTCTGCTCAATGTCAGTGAAGACGCGCTGTATGAACCGATCACCAAAACGCGCCAGCGTTTTCTCGATCCGCCTGATGTCGATCAGATCGGAGCCGAGTCCAATGATCATTGCGCGCGCGCCCGCCCGGCAGCCATGGCCGTTTTCATGCGGCGGATCGCTTCCGGCAGACCAATGAAAATCGACTCGCCAATGAGATAATGGCCGATGTTCAGTTCGGCGACTTGTGGCAGAGCGGACACGATTTCCGCCGTCGCATAATCAAGCCCATGCCCGATATGCGGTTCGATACCGAGAGCGGCGGCCTGCGCAACTCCAGCCGCAATGCGCTGATATTCGACCTCGGCGTGCTTGGTATTGCCTTCGGTCAACGCATCACACCAAGAACCAGAGTGAAACTCGACAACCGGCGCTTTCAGACGATGCGCCGCATCGATCGCCGCCGGATCAGCGGCGATGAAAAGCGACACGCGCATGCCTGCATCGTTCAGCTTGGCAATATAGGGACGCAAATGCGCTTCACCCGCCACGACATCAAGGCCGCCTTCGGTTGTGCGTTCTTCGCGCTTTTCTGGAACGAGGCAAATGGCATGCGGCTTGATGCGCAACGCGATGGCGAGCATCTCGTCGGTCGCGGCCATTTCGAAATTCAGCGGCTTTGAGATTTCAGCCTTCAAGCGCTCCATATCGACGTCACGAATATGGCGGCGGTCTTCGCGCAAATGGGCCGTGATTCCATCAGCGCCCGCTTCAATCGCGACGAGCGCCGCACGCACCGGATCGGGCAGCGTTCCGCCGCGCGCATTGCGCACAGTAGCCACGTGATCAATGTTCACACCCAGACGCGGAGCGGCGCGCATTGTCTTCAAGCCTTAATGTTGCGGCTGCCCGGCTTGACCGCGGGGATCGCGGCCAGTTCAGGCGGCAATTGATCAGCAGCATAGGTCGGAATTTCGACCTGCGCGAGAGAGACCATCGGGACGCCGAGATCCGCCTTGCCGCCGGAGCGATCAATGAGACAGGCGGCGCCGACAATTTTTCCCGGATAGTTTTTAATGGCATCGAGACATTCGCGCGATGAAAGGCCTGTGGTGATGATGTCTTCCACCATGAGAACGCGGGCGCCTTCGGGGATTTCAAATCCGCGCCGCAATTGGAACCGGCCCTCTTCACGTTCAACGAAGATCGCCTTCGCACCAAGCTGGCGAGCTGTTTCGTAACCAGGAACGATCCCGCCGACAGCAGGCGACACGACGATGTCGATCGCGCCGAATTCGGCCTTCACCTTTTCCGCCAGTGCCTTGCAGAGGCGCTCCGTGCGAACCGGATCCTGAAACACGAACATTTTCTGCAGGAAGACGGGGCTGCGCAGACCCGACGACAGAATGAAATGCCCCTCGAGCAAAGCCCCGGCGTCGCGGAATTCCTGCAGCACCTGTTCGGTATTCATCTAAGCCACCCCTTTAGTCCTAACTTCCGGATGCTCTAGACCAAATTGATCGGCTGCAACAGGCCCCAGCCTCAGCCATTCACGCGTTCAACCTGACTAACGATGGTCTTGGTCCGGAGCTGGCTGATGATGGCATTGAGGTGCTTAAGGTCCCAGACTTCCAGATCAATCCGCATTTCGCGGAAATCTGGCGAACGTCCGGTGACCGAGATCGAGTCGATATTGCCATCGTTCTCACCGATGATGGCGGCAATCTGGGCCAGCGTGCCCGGCTCGTTGATGGCCGTTACGGCAATCTGAGCCGGGAAACGCTGGCGGTGATCGGTCTCAATATCCCAGCGGACGTCGAGCCAACGTTCGGGCTGGTCGTCGAAATCGGTCAGGGCTGGGGATTGGATCGGATAGATCGTGATGCCTTTGCCAGGCGTAAGGATGCCGACGATACGGTCACCCGGGACGGCGCCACCATCCGGCGCGAAATGGACTGGCAGATCACCATTCAATCCACGGATCGGGATCGATTGGCGCGTCTCTTCCTTGCCATCGGGCACACGGAAGACAAGGCCACCGCCCTTCTTCATTCCGAACCAACCGCCCGCCTTCGGATCAGGCGCGGAACCGGCAGCCTGCGCTTCCTTGAAATCGGGATAGACGGCTTTCACCACATCGCCTGAGAAAATTTCGCCACGGCCCACAGCAGCGAGCACATCTTCAAGCGACGTCCGTGCGAGACGCGGCACGGCGGCCTTCAGCTTATCTTCCGAGAACAATTTGCCCGCACGCTCAAACGCGCGCTCGATGATACGGCGGCCAAGACCGGCATATTGGTTGCGCACCGCCGTTCGCGTCGCACGGCGAATGGCTGCGCGCGCTTTGCCGGTAATCGCAATCGATTCCCACGCGGCGGGCGGGGTCTGTCCCGGTGAACGGACAATTTCGACTTCGTCGCCATTATTCAATTCGGAGAGCAGCGGCACCATGCGGCCATTGACCTTGCAGCCCACCGCCGTATTGCCAACATCGGTGTGCACCGCATAGGCAAAATCGATCGGCGTCGCACCACGCGGCAGCGCAATTAGGCGACCTTTCGGGGTGAAGCAGAAAACCTGATCATGGAAAAGCTCGAGCTTGGTATGTTCGAGGAATTCTTCGGGGCTATCGCCTTCTGCTAAGGTCTCAATCGTGCGGCGCAGCCAATTATAGGCGCGGCTCTCGCGCGATAACGCCCCACGATCGCCCGCGCGTCCATCCTTGTAGAGCGAATGCGCAGCGATGCCGAATTCGGCAATCGAATCCATTTCACGCGTGCGGATCTGCAATTCAACACGCTGGCGCCCGGGCCCAACGACAGTTGTATGCAGCGACCGGTAATCATTCTGCTTCGGCGTTGAAATATAATCTTTGAAGCGCCCAGGCACGGTCGGCCACGTCGTGTGCACAATCCCCAAGACGGCATAACAATCGGTCACAGTATCGACGATGATGCGGAAGCCGATAATGTCGGACAATTGCTCAAACGATACCGATTTGCGCTCCATCTTTTTCCAGACGGAGTAAGGA
>VERN01000010.1 GCA_018882635.1 Beijerinckiaceae bacterium
CACCACATGTACACGGCTGGCCTCTCCCTCGACACGCAGCGTTACTTCGTCTTCGCGACGATGGTGATTGCGGTGCCGACAGGCGTGAAGATCTTCTCCTGGATTGCGACGATGTGGGGCGGCTCAATGCGCTTCACCTCGCCGATGCTCTGGGCGCTCGGCTTCATCTTCCTGTTCACCGTCGGCGGTGTGACAGGCGTCGTGCTCGCCAATGCCGGTCTCGATCGCAACCTGCACAACACTTACTATGTCGTGGCGCACTTCCATTACGTGCTGTCGCTCGGTGCGGTGTTCGCGATCTTCGCCGCTTGGTATTACTGGTTCCCGAAAATGTCGGGCTATCTGTTCCCTGAATGGATCGGCAAGCTGCATTTCTGGATTGCCTTTATCGGTGCGAACGTTCTGTTCTTCCCGATGCACTTCACAGGCCTCTCCGGCATGCCACGTCACTATGTGGATTATCCGGATGCGTTCGCAGGCTGGAACCGTATCTCTTCTTACGGCTCCTATGTGTTCGCCTTCGGCCTGCTGGTGTTCTTCTACGGCATGTTCCTCGCTTTCGCGCAGAAGAAGAAAGCGGGCGACAATCCGTGGGGTCCTGGCGCAACAACGCTCGAATGGACGTTGTCCTCGCCGCCGCCCTACCACCAGTTCGAAACGCTCCCGCGTATCACGGGCTCCGAACATTGATGATGTGAGGGGCGGTTCTCCGCCCCTCTCTTCTTTCTCCCCGAGACGAAGCAAACTTCGCCAGAACCATGTCGCTTGTATCCGACATTAACGACGATTTCGCAGCTGAACGGCGCCCCTCCGTGTCGATGGGCACGGCTGGCGATTATTTCGAGCTGTTGAAGCCGCGCGTGATGTCGCTTGTCATTTTGACAGCGCTCGTCGGTCTTGTGATGGCACCTGAGCCGATCAATCCAGTGATCGGCTTCGCCGCCATCCTTGCGATTGCTGTGGGCGCAGGCGCGTCGGGTTGTCTCAACATGTGGTGGGATGCCGATATCGATGCGCGTATGTCGCGCACGAGCAAGCGGCCTATTCCCGCAGGCAGCGTGACGGCGGGCGAAGCGCTCGCCTTCGGCATCACGCTTTCGGTTGGTTCAGTCCTGTTTCTCGGTGTGGTGACCAATTGGTTTGCCGCTGGGTTCTTGGCCTTCACGATTTTCTTTTACGCCGTGATCTATTCGATGTGGCTGAAGCGCTCGACCGCGCAGAACATCGTGATTGGCGGCGCTGCGGGTGCCTTCCCGCCCATGATTGGCTACGCCGCTGTCACGGGTTCGGTGAACCTCGATAGCTTCGTGCTGTTCCTGATCATCTTCCTCTGGACGCCGCCGCATTTCTGGGCGCTCGCGCTCGTGAAATCGGGCGATTATTCCGCCGCTGGCGTGCCGATGTTGCCGGTTGTGCGCGGTGCTGAACATACCCGCCTGCAGATTCTGCTCTATACGATCGTGCTCGTGCCAATCGGCATTGCGCCCTCTTTCATGGGCTTTGGCGGGATTGCTTATTTTGTGGTCTCCACATTGACCGGCGCAGCGATGCTGGCGCTGGCGATCAAGATTTACCGCACAGGTGATGGCGAAGGGGCGAACAAGGCTGCTATGCAGATGTTCGGCTTCTCCATCCTCTATCTCCTGCTGTTATTCGCTGTGCTTCTCGCTGAACATTCGTTTGGCTTTGGTGCAGGCATGACGCGGGCGCTCAGTGCTTTCTTCGGAGGCGCTGCATGATGGCCGAGAATGGCATTCGCCTGACGGAAGAAGAACAGAAACGCCGCCGTAATCGGTCGGTTGCGCTGGGTCTCGTGCTCGGGGCGCTTGTCGTTCTGTTCTTCTGGGTCACGGTTGCCAAGATTGGCGCGAATATCTTCAAGAGGCCGATGTGATGTCAGCATCTCAAGATAAAAATCGCTCGATGAAACGCACCGCCATCGCGTGTGGCGCGCTTGTGTTTGGCATGGTGGGGGCCGCCTACGCAGCCGTCCCCCTCTATGAACTCTTCTGCAAAATGACAGGCTTTGGCGGCACGCCACGCGTGGCCGAAGCACAGGCTGATCGCCAGCTCGACCGCACCATTAATGTGCGCTTTGATGCGAATGTTGCCCCCGGCCTCGATTGGTCCTTCGCGCCCGAACAAGGTTCGGTTGATGTGAAGCTCGGTGAGACGAAGACGGTGTTCTACAAATTGAAGAACCGCTCTAACCGTGAACTCGCGGGGATGGCGACTTACAATGTGCAGCCTGATCTCGCGGGCAATGCTTTCGCGAAGCTGCAATGTTTCTGTTTCAACGAGATGGTGCTGAAGCCGGGTGAAACGGTGGATGTGCCAGTCGTATTTTTCGTCGATCCTTCGTTGGCCGATCAAAAGGACATCGGAAAGACGATTTCTGCCATCACGCTCTCCTACACATTCTTCCCCGCAAAGCAGAAGGCTCAAAAGCCGGTTGCGGGTTTGAACGCGCAGGAGCAGCCGAAACTCTGATGCGCGGGTTCGCGCTCAGAACACACTAGACGGGGGTTGCATCCGGGGTTCACGCGCCGGGTGGCTGGAAGGGAAAAGAGAAATGGCTCAGGCCCACACCAAGAACCATGATTACCACATTGTCGATCCGAGCCCATGGCCGTTCGTTGGTTCGATCTCGGCCTTCATCATGGCGGTTGGCGCCATCATGTGGATGAAGGGCATGACGATGGCGGGCCTCAAGGCCGGGCCGTTCCTGTTTGGCGCAGGCCTCATCGGCATTCTTTACACGATGATGGCATGGTGGACCGATGTGGTGCACGAAGCCGAAAAGGGTGATCACACCCGCGCGGTGCAGCTCAGCCATCGCTACGGCATGATCATGTTCATCGCCTCCGAAGTGATGTTCTTCGTCGCATGGTTCTGGGCCTATTTCGATGCGAGCCTGTTCGCGGGCGAAGCCAAGCAATTCCTCCGCGCTGAATTCACCGGCGGTGTCTGGCCTCCCAAGGGCATCGAAGTGTTCGATCCTTGGCACCTGCCTTTGCTGAACACGCTGATCCTGCTGACTTCGGGCACCACGGTCACTTGGGCGCATCATGCGCTTCTGCACAATGACCGCGAGGGTCTGAAATGGGGCCTCGTGCTGACCGTTCTGCTCGGCGCACTGTTCACCGTCGTGCAGATTTTCGAATACATGCACGCTGCCTTCGGCTTCAAAGGCAACATCTACGGCGCCACTTTCTTCATGGCGACGGGCTTTCACGGCTTCCACGTTTTTGTGGGCACGATCTTCCTGATCGTCTGCCTGATCCGTGCATCGGCCGGTCAGTTCACGCCCAAGCAGCATCTCGGCTTCGAATTTGCCGCTTGGTACTGGCACTTCGTGGACGTCGTGTGGCTGTTCCTGTTCCTCGCGATCTATCTCTGGGGTTCGCATTGGGGCAAAGCCGCCGAGAAAATTCTGGTCTGATCAGTCCGGGACTTTTATGAGAAGGGGCGGCGAGAGCCGCCCTTTCGTCGTTTTGAGATCAAGATGAACGCGTCTCCGTCTGCTCCCGTTTCGCCTTTCGTTGCTGGCTTGCGCTGCCATTGTCCGCGCTGCGGCGAAGGGCGGCTGTTTCAAGGCTTCTTGAAACCGCGCGCGCAATGCGAAAGCTGCGGGCTCGATTTTGCGTTTGCTGATTCAGGCGATGGCCCGGCCGTGTTCATTATGTTTATTGCTGGCTTTCTGGTGGTGGGTGCGGCGCTGTTTGTTGAACTGCGTTACGAGCCGCCCTTTTGGGTCCATGCCATTTTATGGATCCCGGCCGTGCTGATCGTCAGCTTGGGTCTGCTGCGTCCTTTGAAAGGGCTGATGATCGCTTTGCAATTCGCCAACAAAGCCGAGGAGGGCCGCCTTGAACGCTGATGTTTCCCGTCCGGCGTGGCGCGTATTGTTTTGGCCCGGCCTGTTCACCGCGTGCGCGCTCGCAATTCTTGTCGGGCTTGGGTTTTGGCAGCTGGAGCGCCTCGGCGCGAAAGAGCGTTTTGCCGCGCGCATCGCTGCATCGCTCGCAGGCACACCACAACCGCTTGCGCCTGAAAAAGATTGGCCGACACTTAAACCGAAAGTGACGGATTACACCAAGGTGACATTGCGGGGCACGTTTCTGCACGACAAGGAAGTGTTCCTTTACGGTGTCATCACACAGGGGCGCGACAGCCTTCCCGGCCTGTTCGTGTTCACGCCCTTGCGCCTGGCCGATGGTGCGATCGTTTTCGTCAATCGCGGCTTCATCACCAATGACAAGCGTGATGTGAAGATGCGTACCGAAGGGCAGGTTGCTGGCGAGGTAACGATTAACGGTGTGCTGCGCACGCCGCAGCCGCGCGGCATGTTCACGCCCACGGACGATCTCAAAAACGGTCTCTGGTTCACGCGCGATCCCGCTGGCTTTGCCGCAGCTGCAGGCCTGCAACGTGTCGCGCCCTTTACGGTGGATGCGGATGCGACCGCAGTTCCGGGCGGCTGGCCCAAAGGCGGCTACACAATGGTGAGCTTCCCCAATAATCACCTGCAATATGCCATCACCTGGTTTCTGCTGGCGTTCTGTGTGGCAGGCTTTTTCATCTTCTGGGCACGCCGCCTGCTTGCAGACGAGCGCCATCGCGCCACGCTTGTCACGGCCCCGCGCGGCCCGTAATTTCGCGCCTCGAAAGGATTTCGTCCCGTGCTCCATGTTTCGACCCGCGGCCAGGCGCCCACCCTCCGTTTCGCTGACGCGTTGCTTGCCGGTCTTGCGCGTGATGGTGGTCTCTATTGGCCGGATATGATCCCGACGCTCGACGCCGCCACGATCGCGGGATTTGCTGGGCGGCCCTATACGGATGTCGCCGAGACGGTGATTGGTTCTTTCACCGCCGATGCTATCGCGCCCAAAGCGCTGCGCGGCATGATTGACGAAGCCTATGGCACATTCCGCCATCGCGCCGTCTGCCCGTTGGTGCAACTCGATTCCAATCTCTTCGTGCTTGAATTGTTTCATGGCCCGACGCTCGCCTTCAAAGACGTAGCCATGCAGCTCTTGGGCCGCATGATGGATCATGTGCTCGAGCAACGCGGTGAGCGTGCGACCATCGTCGGCGCGACGTCAGGCGATACGGGCGGCGCAGCCATCGACGCGTTCAAGGGTTTGAAGCGTGTCGATGTGGTCATCATGTTCCCGCATGGCCGCGTTAGCGATGTGCAACGGCGTCAGATGACGACAATTGATGCCGACAATGTTCACGCCGTCGCGCTGGATGGCTCCTTTGACGATTGCCAAAATCTTGTGAAGGCGATGTTCAATCATCACGCCTTCCGTGATGAATTGCAGCTCGCAGGCGTCAACTCGATCAATTGGGCGCGCATCGTTGCGCAGATCGTTTATTACTTCACCTCCGCCGTCGCGTTGGGTGGTCCGCATCGCCCTGTCTCGTTCTCAGTGCCGACGGGTAATTTTGGCGACATTCTCGCGGGCTATGTTGCCAAGCGCATGGGCCTTCCGATCAAGACGCTCGATATTGCGACGAATGAGAATGATATTCTCGCCCGCACCATCGCGTCGGGTCGTTATGAAATGAAGGGCGTGCATCCGACCATGTCGCCCTCCATGGATATCGAAATCTCCTCGAATTTCGAGCGGCTCTTATTCGATGCCTATGGCAAGGATGCCGCTGCGGTGAACCGGCTAATGGCATCGCTCAAACAATCGGGCGCATTTGCCATCGCCGATGAAGCGCTCGCACGTATCCGCAAAGAATTTTCTGCTTCGGCCGCGACCGAAGAAGAGGTCCGTGCCGCAATGAAAGAATGGTATGAGGCGACCGGCTATATGCTCGATCCTCACACGGCGGTCGGTATTGTCTCGGGCCAGCGCGCGCTGAAAAAAGATCCTGAAACGCCCATGATTGTGCTTGGCACGGCGCATCCCGCCAAGTTCCCGGCGGCAGTTGAATCGGCCATTGGCGTACGCCCCGAATTACCGCCTCACCTGTCTGATTTGATGGAACGCCGCGAAATCTTTACGCGCCTGCCGAATGAGCAAGGCGCAGTTGAAGATTTCGTTCGCTCTGTGGCGCGCGCTGCGCAATCGGCTTCATCATGATGCGCCCCGAATCCGTTACGATCAGCACGCTGAAAAGCGGATTGCGCGTCGTAACCGAGGCTATGCCGCATTTATCGACAGCGGCTTTGGGTGTTTGGATTGCCACCGGGTCACGGCATGAAAAGCCTGATGAGCATGGATTGGCGCATCTGCTTGAACATATGGCGTTCAAGGGCACCAAGCGCCGCACCGCTCGCCAGATTGCCGAAGAAATCGAAGCGGTCGGTGGTGATCTCAATGCAGAAACCAATGTCGAGCGGACCTCTTATTATGTGCGCCTGATGGGCGAGGACGCGCCACTCGCGCTCGATATGATTGCCGATATTCTCACTGAGCCGGCTTTCGATCCAGAAGAATTGAAACGTGAGAAAGGCGTCATCCTGCAGGAAATCGGCGCTTATGAAGATACGCCCGATGACCTTGTGTTTGACATGGTTTTAGAAGCGGCATTCGAAAATGATCCGCTTGGACGGCGTATTCTCGGCACACCGAAATCGGTGAAGGCACAAAACGAAGCGTCGATGCGCGGTTTTCTCGCCCGGCGCTATCGTGCGCCCGAAATGGTGGTCGCAGCATCAGGCGCGATTGATCACGACGCGATTGTCGCTGAAGTCGAGCATCGCTTTGCGCCATTTCCACCCGGAGAAGCTGAAGCGGCAACGGATGCGCAATGGACGGGCGGTGAGGCGCGTAGCGTCAAAAAGCTTGAGCAAGCGCATTTGGCGCTCGCTTTTCGCGGCTTGTCGTTCCGTGATCCGCGCCATTACGCTTTGCATGTATTCTCAAGCTTGCTGGGCGGCGGCATGTCCTCGCGCCTGTTTCAGGATCTGCGTGAGGAACGCGGGCTCTGCTACTCGGTTTTCTCAAGCATGATCCCATTCTCCGATACGGGCTCGCTGATTATTTATGGTGGCACCAGCGGCACGGACGCGAATGAATTTATGCGCGTGACAGCAGACATTATCCGGGCCGCCGCAGACAAGCCTGATGAGGCTGAAGTCGCGCGCGCGCGTGCCCAGTTGAAGATGTCACTGATGATGGCGCTCGAAAGCCCCGCGCGACGTGCCGAGCAAATGGCGCAACATGTGCTCGCTTTCGGGCGTGTGTTATCGCGTCAAGAAATGGCCGATGCCATCGATGCCATTACGGTGGATGATGTGCGCGCCGCCGCCCAAACGCTTTTTGATGCGCCGCCTGCTATGGCCGCCATTGGTCCGGTGCGCGGCGTGTCTTCGGCTGATGAGATCCGCGCGCGCCTCGGCGCGCCGTCCCACTAAGGGGAGAGCGGTATGGCGCTGTTCGGCCTCTCGCGTGCAGCGTTCGATGAGCCGCTCCTGCGCGGCTATGGCTTGCTCATGCGGCTTCCCCGCACGAGCGATTTCGAGGCTTGGGCGCGCTTGCGTGAAGAGAGCCGCGATTATCTTGAGCCGTGGGAGCCGCTATGGCCGGAGGATGACCTCACCCGTCCGGCCTTCCGCCGCCGCCTGCGCCGCTATGCATCAGAGTTGGCCGATGATCAGACGGTGCCGTTTTTCATCTTCCGGGAGGATGGCCGGCTGATCGGCGGGCTGACCATGGCCAATATCCGCCGTGGCGTCGCCCAATCCTGCACCATTGGCTATTGGATCGGCCAAGCCCATGCCGGGCAGGGCCATATGACCAATGCCGTGAGGCTGGCCTGCCGCTATGGCTTTGACACGCTCCGCTTTCACCGGATCGAGGCGGCCTGTATCCCCGAAAATGAGGGGTCGCGCCGGGTTCTGGAGAAGGCCGGGTTCCGCCGCGAGGGCTATGCGCGGGAATATCTGTGCATTGCCGGAAAATGGCAGGATCACCTTCTGCACGCGCTTTTACCGGAAGACCTGACGGCCTGACATAATGGGGCCTTGTTCATGGTCGATCCCCGTTTTTAAGCATTGCGGGATCTCGATCTTGCCCTCGCCTGCGGTCCCGCTTAGGAGTGGGGTTTGAGCGTAATCGGGGCCCGGCGCCCCATCCTGTAAGGCGGTCTCGGCCGCCCCCTGTCTTTGACGAGGCTCATGTCGCCGCTGTTCACCCGGCTCCGCTCGCTTTGCGCCCTGATCCTGCTCGTCGCTGTGACGAGCGGCACAGCGTGGGCCGTGGAAGCGGTGCGTGTGCGCCCTGAGGCAGCCGCCATTGATCTCCTGCCCAAGATCGAGCGCTACCAATCACAAGGTGACGCGATCCAAATTCTGACCGCGCCCGGTCCCGATGGGATCGTCCGCCGCATTCAGGTTGCGGCTGCGGAAGAAGGCTCGCGCCCGGATTGGATCGTCTTCGCGCTAAAGAATGACACCTCCGAGCAGATGACGCGCTGGCTCGTGGCGCCGCATTCGCGCCTCGTTGGGTCGGGCGTTGTCTGGCCCGATCTCGGCTCATCACGCATTACGGCCGTCACCGCGAGCCAAGGCGAAAGCCCGGAACGCGAAGACAATGCCGAATCCGATATTTTCGAAATTGTGCTCGATCCCGGCGCGACGGTCACTTATGTCGCGGAATTGGCGTCGCCCAATCTACCGCAGCTCTATCTGTGGAACGCTGACGATTACAAAGACAAGCAAAACGGCCTGACGCTTTATCGCGGCATTGTGATTGGCATTGCGGGCCTTCTCGCTTTGTTTCTCACCATCGTGTTCGTGGTGCGTGGCGCGGTGATCTTTCCGGCGGCCGCCGCGCTTGCATGGGCCGTTCTGGCTTATGTGTGTATTGATTTTGGTTTCTGGCAGAAAATCATCCCGACGACGGAGCGTGGCGAACAGATCTATCGCGCGGGCGCGGAGGCTGTACTGGCCGCAACGCTGCTCGTGTTCCTCTTCGCCTATCTCAATCTCAATCGTTGGCATGTGCGACTGAGCCACATCACGGTCGCTTGGCTCTTGTTCTTGGGCGCGTTGATTGGGCTTGCCCTGTTCAATCCGCCCGTCGCAGCCGGTGTGGCTCGCATTTCAATCGGTGGCGTCGCCGCCTTTGGATTCCTCCTCGTCATCTATTTGTCGACGCATGGTTATGACCGCGCGTTGATGCTGATCCCGACATGGTTCTTGTTGCTGGCTTGGGTTGTCGCGGCCGGTTTCATGGTTACCGGCCAATTGTCGAATGATGCGGCAGCTCCCGCGCTCATCGGTGGCCTTGTGTTGATCGTGATGTTGATTGGCTTCACCGTCATTCAGCACGCATTCGCTGGTGGTGGATTTGCCGAGGGCCAAGTGAGCGATGCCGAACGCCGCGCGCTTGCCTTGACAGGATCGGGCGCGACGCTGTTCGATTGGGATATCTCAGCCGACAAAATCGTCGTCAGCACCGATCTTGAACAGCAACTCGGCCTCAAAGCCGGAACGCTGGAAGGTTCGGCGGCATCCTTCCTCGAGAATATGCATCAATTCGATCGTGATCGTTTCCGCGCTACGCTTGATTCCACACTGGAACATCGTCGCGGTCGCGTCGGCGTCGAATTCCGCCTGAAGGCGATTGACGGGCGCTATCACTGGATCGCCTTGAAAGCGCGCCCTGTGCTGGGGGCTGATGGCGAAGTGCAACGTATCATTGGAACGCTAAACGACATTACGGATATCAAAACGTCGGAAGAGCGTCTGCTGCAGGATTCGTTGCACGATCATTTGACAGGTCTGCCAAACCGTCGCCTGTTCCTTGATCGTCTCGATGCCGCGCTCACTTTGGCGCGCACCGATGAGGCCGTCCGTCCGACCCTGCTCCTCATTGATATCGACGGCTTCAAGGATGTGAATGATCTTGTTGGTCTTGCTGTCGGAGATTCTCTGCTGCTCACTTTAGCGCGCCGTTTATCGCGCTTGCTGAAAGCGCAAGATACGCTCTCGCGCATCGGCGGCGACCAATTTGCCGTGATGTTGCTCTCTGAGCAGGATGCCGGAGGCGTGGCGGCCGTTGTTGAATCCATGCGCAAAGTGATCGCAACGCCCAATAGTTTCGGTGAACGTGACGTCTTTCTCACCGCATCGATTGGGATGGCTCTGACGGATTCCACAATTGATGGGCGTGGCGCGGAAATGTTGCGCAATGCCGAAATCGCGATGATGCATGCCAAGCGCTTGGGCGGTGATCGCGTCGAGACCTTCCGTCCGGCGATGCGCGCCCAACGCACCGATCGCATGGCGATGGAACATGATTTGCGCCGCGCCTTAGAGCGCAATGAATTAACCGTCGCCTTCCAGCCAATCGTTCGCCTGTCGGATCGCACGGTGGCGGGCTTCGAGGCTTTGATCCGCTGGAATCATCCACGCCTTGGTCTTTTGCTGCCGGGTGAATTCATTCCGATTGCTGAGGAAACCGGTCTCATCACCGATCTTGGCCTTTATGTGCTAGATCGCACGGCACGTGAACTCGCCGCATGGCAAGCAGCCCTTGTTGTTGACCCGCCGCTTTTTGCCAGCGTCAACGTATCGAGCCGCCAGCTGTTCCGGCACGATCTTTTGCTTGATGTGAAAACAGTTCTGTCACGCACGCCGGTGATCCGCGGCACGTTGCGGCTTGAGATTACCGAGAGCTTGATGATGGAAAATCCAGAACTTTCCGCACAGATTTTCGTGCGTCTGAAAGATTTGGGTGCGGGCCTTTCGCTTGATGATTTCGGCACAGGCTATTCATCGCTCGCCTATTTGCAGCGCTTCCCCTTTGATACGCTGAAAATCGACAAGACTCTGATCCGCCCTGACCAGCGTGGCGTGCGCCCGGTTATTCTGCGTTCGATCGTCCAGATGGGGCATGATCTCGGCATGGAAATCGTCGCCGAAGGCGTCGAAACAGAATCCGATGCGGTCGAGATGGCGCAGCTTGGCTGCGAATTCGCGCAAGGCTTCTTGTTTGGCCACCCGATGTCGGCGGCCGACGCGCGCAAATTGGTTGGCGCGGCGGCCGAAGCAGCCTGATTAAAAGCAGCCTGATTATTTGCCCATATCAACGACGACGCGGCCGCGAATATGGCCAGCCATAATGTCGGCTGCAGCCTGACGAATATCGTCAAAGCCGATCACACGCGTCATTTTCGCCAAGGCGGCACGATCGAGATCGCGGGCGAGGCGTGTCCACGCTTCGGCACGTTTCGCGCGCGGGCACATCACGCTGTCGATGCCAAGCAAAGAGACGCCGCGCAGAATGAACGGTGCGACGCTCGTCGGCAGATCCATCCCTTGCGCAAGGCCGCACGCGGCAATCGCGCCGCCATAGCGGGTCGCCGCCAAAAGATTGGCAAGCGTTGTTGAGCCAACGGAATCCACACCTGCAGCCCAGCGTTCTTTGGCGAGTGGCTTGGCCGGTCCGGACAATTCTGCGCGATCGATGATCTCGGCCGCACCGAGAGATTTCAGATAATCGGCCTCGCTCGTACGCCCGGTTGAGGCAATCACATGCCAGCCCGCCTTAGCGAGGAGCGAAATCGCAACGGAGCCGACACCGCCGGCAGCTCCAGTTACGATCGCCGCGCCACGCTCAGGCGTCACGCCATGGGCTTCAAGCGCCATCACCGCCAGCATCGCCGTATAACCGGCGGTGCCGATGGCCATGGCTTCAGCCGGGTTGAGGCCTTCGGGCAGGCGGATCAGCCAGTCCGATTTCACGCGCGTGTAATCGGCATAGGCCCCCAAATGCGTCTCGCCGGTGCCCCAACCATTGAGCACCACGGCATCGCCTTTCTTGAAGGTCGGATCGGAGGATTCCTCGACGATTCCGGCGAAATCGATGCCGGGGATCATCGGGAAGCGGCGCACGACAGGCGCTTTTCCTGTCAGCGCGAGGCCATCCTTGTAATTGACCGTCGAATGGGTCACCCGGACCGTAACATTCCCCTCCATCAGCTCAGAAGGTTCGAAAGGGCGCACCGAAACGGTCTGCGCCTCATCAGTCTTATCGATTACCAACGCGCGAAAAGGGGTCATGCCGTGTCCTCCATGCTCGTTTTTGGCCCGGAATGAGCACGCTTTCAACCCGAAGGAAGGAGCCAATCCAGATAAACCGCGGTATAAGGGCGCCCGTGCGTGGTCCGACCACCCATAGTTTGGGGCCCGCCGGAAATGACACTTGGGGGATTGCATATGACGAACACTGAAACCGAACAGGGATCCACGCTCGGCGCCGCACTAACCGCTATCCGCAGTAAGTGGAAATGGGTGCTGCTGCTGGGCATCGTTTACACCTTTGCTGGCTTTGTGGCCTTGGGCAGCGTTGTGGCCGCTACAGTGGCCAGCGTTTACGTGGTTGGCGCGATGATGATCGTGGCTGGCATTTTTGAAGTCGCCTCGGCCTTCCAGATGAAGACGTGGGGCCAATCGATTCTCTGGGTTCTGCTGGGCGCGCTCTATGTCGTCGGTGGCTTCGTCGCCTTTCAAAATCCGGCCCTCGCAGCCTCGATTCTCACCCTGATCCTCGGCTGGAGCTTGGTCTTTTCTGGCTTCCTGCGTATCTTCTTGGCGATGAAGATGAAGGAAGGCACGCCTTGGATCTGGGTTGTGATTTCCGGCATCATCACGGTGGCGCTGGGCGGCATGATCATCGCCCAATGGCCTGCCTCTGGCGCATTCGTGCTCGGCATTTTCCTCGGCGTGGATCTTGTCTTCGCTGGCTTTGGCTGGATCCAGATGGCGCTGGCCATTCGGAAAATCTGAACCAGTCCTGAATAGCCCGTCCGGCTGGAACAGAGCTATCCGGACGGGCCCGATATTGCGTTTTCGGACGGAATACGCAAAGGGAATGCAGAATTTTTTGCACCTGCGAAAGGTCCGGTTATGACGCAATGGGTCTATACGTTCGGTGACGGCAAGGCCGAAGGCCAGGCCGGTATGCGCGACCTGCTCGGTGGCAAGGGCGCCAATCTCGCTGAGATGAGCAATCTGGGCCTGCCCGTGCCGCCCGGCTTCACGATCTCGACTGAAGTCTGCACCTATTACTACGCGCATGGAGAGACCTACCCGTCCGATCTCGTTACGCAGGTCGAGAACGCGCTCACCCATGTCGGCAAGCTGACCGGCAAGGTCTTCGGCGACAACACCAACCCATTGCTGGTCTCCGTGCGTTCAGGCGCACGCGCGTCGATGCCGGGCATGATGGACACCGTGCTCAATCTCGGCCTCAACGATGTCACCGTCGAAGCATTGGCCAAGGGCGCGAATGATGAGCGCTTTGCTTACGATTCCTATCGCCGCTTCATTCAGATGTATTCAAACGTCGTGCTCGACGTCGATCATCATCATTTCGAAGATGCGCTTGAAGAATATAAGGAACGCAAAGGCGTTTCGCTTGATACGGATCTCGATGCGGCTGATTGGAAAAAACTGATCGGCCAATATAAGGCGATCGTGAAAGAGGCGATCGGCAAAGATTTTCCGCAAGATCCCAAAGAGCAGCTCTGGGGCGCGATTGGCGCCGTGTTTGGCTCCTGGATGAATGCGCGCGCGAAGAAATATCGCGAATTGCATAATATCCCCGCAAGCTGGGGCACTGCCGTCAATGTGCAGGCGATGGTGTTTGGCAATCTCGGAGAAACATCGGCCACAGGCGTCGCTTTCACCCGCAACCCGTCGACCGGTGAAAAAGAGCTCTATGGCGAGTTCCTCGTGAACGCGCAGGGCGAAGACGTCGTCGCTGGCATTCGCACGCCGCAGGATATTACTGAGAAAGCACGCATTGCAGCCGGATCAAACCGCCCTTCGCTTGAAAAAGTGATGCCGGATGCGTTCAAGGAATTTCTCTGCATCTGTGGTCTGCTCGAAAAACATTATCGCGACGTGCAGGACGTCGAATTCACCATTGAGCGCGGCAAGCTCTGGATGCTTCAGACGCGTAACGGCAAGCGCACTGCCAAAGCGGCGCTGAAAATTGCCGTTGAGCTCGCCGCCGAAGGCTTGATCACGCAGGATGAAGCGGTGGGCCGCATCGATCCCGCATCGCTGGATCAATTGTTGCATCCGACGATTGACCCGAAAGCGGATCGTAAAATCATCGCGTCAGGTCTGCCAGCCTCACCCGGCGCGGCGGCGGGCGAAATCGTGTTCGATTCCGATGAGGCGGAAGCGGCCAAGGCTGCGGGCAAAAAAGTCATTCTTGTTCGTGTCGAAACATCGCCCGAAGACATTCACGGCATGCACGCGGCCGAAGGCATTCTCACCACACGAGGTGGCATGACTTCGCATGCTGCAGTCGTGGCGCGTGGGATGGGCAAGCCCTGCGTGTCGGGTGCGGGCATGTTGCGCGTGGATTATGCCGCACAGACCATGACGGCCGGTGGCGTTACGCTGAAAAAGGGCGATTTCATCACGGTCGATGGCACCACGGGCCAAGTGTTGCAGGGCGCGGTGAAGATGCTGGAGCCGGAACTCTCCGGTGAATTCGCGACCCTCATGGGCTGGGCCGATAGCGTGCGCCGCATGAAGGTGCGGGCCAATGCCGAAACACCGCTCGATGCGCGCACCGCACGTGGCTTTGGTGCTGAAGGCATTGGGCTCTGCCGCACCGAGCATATGTTCTTCGAAGGCGATCGCATCATTGCGATGCGCGAAATGATTTTGGCCGATGACGAGAATGGGCGTCGTCTAGCTTTGGCAAAATTGCTGCCGATGCAGCGCGCCGATTTTGTCGAGCTTTTCACGATTATGTCAGGTCTGCCGGTGACGATCCGTCTGCTCGATCCGCCGCTGCATGAATTCCTGCCGCATACGGATGAGGAAATTGCTGAAGTCGCGACGGCGATGAACGCGTCACCCGCCAAGCTGAAAGCGCGTGCGGCTGAACTGCATGAATTCAACCCGATGCTCGGCTTCCGCGGCTGCCGTCTTGCCGTTGCCTATCCGGAAATTGCGGAAATGCAGGCGCGCGCCATTTTCGAGGCCGCTGTCGCAGCGGCCAAAGCAACGGGCAAAGCTGTTATCCCTGAAGTGATGGTGCCGCTCGTCATGACGAAGCCGGAGCTTGATCTGGTCAAGGGTCGTATCGATGCCATGGCCGAAGCAGTGAAAAAGGAAACGGGCGCTCAGTTCGATTATCAGGTCGGCACCATGATCGAATTGCCCCGCGCGGCTCTGCGCGCTGCCGAAATTGCGGAAGCGGCCGAATTCTTCTCGTTCGGCACCAACGATCTCACGCAGACGACGCTCGGCATCAGCCGTGACGATGCCGCCTCCTTCCTCGGCCCCTACACGGCCAAAGGCATTCTGCCGTCTGATCCCTTCGTCACCATCGATCAGGATGGCGTCGGCGAATTGGTGAAGCTCGCCGCTGAACGTGGCCGCGCCACCCGCAAGGACATCAAGCTTGGGATTTGCGGCGAGCATGGCGGTGACCCGGCATCCATCGCCTTCTGCGAAAAGACCGCGCTCGATTACGTGTCGTGCTCGCCCTATCGCGTGCCCATCGCACGCTTGGCGGCAGCGCAATCCGCGCTCGGCGTGAAAGCCGCAAGCACGGCCTAAGAACAGCCCGATGGGCGGCGTTACGCGCCGCCCAATGCCCACGCCTTGGGCTCATCACCATCATTTCGCGCCCGCCTTAACCATCCATCAACGCTAATCACCGATAAACAAGCTCTGTCGCTTGGGGTTTGTCGGGTAACGTGTCGATGCGTGGGGAGCGTTCCGGTTGGGGTGTGCGCCTAAGCCGCTGGGGGCTGTGTGCGGGCCTGCTGGTGAGCTTTACCGCCTCCGCTGGCGTCGATGTGACCACCGGCTATTCCGCCGCCTCCTTGAGTGAGGCGAGCGCCGTTCTCGCAGAACAAACCATCCCGCCTATTGGGTCAGCTTGGCTATTGTCCTCGCTGCCCGCGGATGCGCGTGCCGCCAATCCGGCCTTGGGTTCGCTTTTCGGCCATGAACAGCAGACCGGGCCAGAGCCGGTTCTGGGCTCGCCTTTACGCGCCGATCTCAAACATGGCCCACGGCAATGGCCTGTCATCGAGCGACGGATGAAGGGCGATCTCGATTCGGATCCCTCGCTCGATAACGTTGTCGAAGCGCCGTCCGCATCAAGCTGGATGGTCGCCCCGCCGCGTGATGTCGTGTCCTCTTTCGCGGGGAGCGTCTTGTCCCGCTTGTCGCCGCGCGCTTACCGGCAATTGGAAGGCGTGCCGCTCGAAGGCTCAACGAGTACAGCTCTGGCCTCCGCGCCCATGTCGCCTGAGGCCGCCGCGGCGGGGATGACGCCCGCACAGGCCGAAGCCGTCAATGCGCCGACGACGCCATCCCCGGCTGATCATTATGTGGTCGCCTCAACAACGCCGCTACAAGTGGAGACGACCCCTCAGCCAGCGGCAGTCGCCGATGCAAAAACGGGAATATCGTCAGAGACGAAGCCGGTGAAGAAAACCGTCACCATGGCTGCTGTTGCGCCAAGCACCGTGCAAGGTCTTTCAAAACTGAAAGCGGAAGAACCAACAGCCCGCGCGGGTCATGGCTATCGTGATCTCATCGGCACGGCCAATCTATCACGCGAAGAGCGCTGCCTTGCGGAAGCGGTCTATTTCGAAGCGCGCAGCGAACCCGAACTCGGGCAGGCCGCCGTGGCGCAAGTGGTGCTCAACCGGATCAAGAGCGGTCTTTATCCAACATCGATTTGCGGCGTCGTCTATCAAAACAGCCACAAAAAACTGGCCTGCGAATTCACGTTTACCTGCGAGGGAAAATCCCTTGCCGTGACCGAGCCGGGCCCGTGGGCGACTGCCGTGCGTCTGTCAAAGGCCGTTCTCGATGGCCAGAATTACAATCCTCGCGTCGCGAACGCGACGCATTATCACGCCAATTATGTCAGCCCCCGTTGGGGCAAGTACCTTAAAAAAATGGACGTGATCGGGCGGCACATTTTTTATCTCGCCCATCCGACGATTTCTCAGGTCTGCCCGGGCTGCAACATGGACGCGTTCCGCCGCATCGAAGCATCAGGCGAAAAGCCGCGAATCTAAATCAGATCGCGATATCGAGTCCAATATCGAGCACTGCGGCCGAATGGGTGAGCGCGCCGACTGAAATCATATCGACGCCTGTCTCAGCAATCGCCCGCACACTGTCGAGATTGACCCCGCCTGATGCCTCGGTCTTCATTTGGCCTGCAATCATCCTAACGGCCTCGCGCAATGTGGCCGGATTCATATTATCCAGCAACACGACGTCAGCGCCTTCGGTGATCACTTCGCGCAGCTGATCAAGCGTATCGACCTCGATCTCTATTTTTACAAGATGGCCGACGGAATCTTTCGCAGCGCGCAAGGCAGGGACAATGCCACCTGCAACCGCAATATGATTATCCTTGATCAGCACAGCATCATCGAGACCAAAGCGGTGATTGGCGCCGCCGCCACATTTCACCGCATATTTTTCCGCGGCACGCAGGCCCGGCGTCGTTTTGCGCGTGCAGACAATCTTTGCCTGCGTACCCCTGACGGCCTCGACATAGCGGGCCGTCAATGTCGCAATGCCGGAAAGGCGGCCGAGATAATTCAGCGCCACCCGTTCGCCTGACAGAATGGCAATGGCTGAGCCTGATACCCGCGCCAGTGTCGTTCGCTCAGAAAAGTGCTGCCCATCGTGAACGAGACGTTCAAAGCGAAGGCTTGGATCAAGCAGGCGAAAGGCTGTTTCTGCGAAGGCGAGACCGGCAATGGTGCCGGGCTTGCGCAAGACGAAATCTGCGGTCGCGGTGCGGCCTGCCGGAATGGTTGCCAGTGAGGTGATATCGCCAGCGCGCCCTAAATCTTCGTCAAGCGCTGCCCGCACTTGAGCTTCAATCTGCAGCGGATTGATGAACAAAGTCATGCGAGGGCCTCCTGCGCGATCGCTTTCGCGTCATTGAGCGTCAGAAATGTGCGGTGTGCATAGGCATCAGATGCGTGTGGATAATCAGAGCGCCAATGCCCACCCCGACTTTCACGCCGGTTGAACGCCGCGGCGGTGATCAAGAGCGCGCTGTCGAGCATGGCATGAACGGCAGGATCATCCGTATCGCGCCGAAACGCGGCGAGATCCCGCAAAGCGGTTTGCAAACCTGCGCCATCACGAATGACGCCGACATGCTCGCTCATCGTTTGCCGTAGCGCGTTGATGAGCGCAGGTGGCGGATCGTTACGCTGGTCAGGTGTGAGCTTATCCGGGGCGATGGAATCGGTGGCGGAATGTTTCAGCGCTTGCGCAATGCGAGAAGCGAACACCACGGCTTCGAGCAATGAATTGGATGCGAGCCGGTTCGCGCCATGCACGCCGGTTGATGAGACTTCGCCGGCGGCCCACAAGCCCGGCACGCTCGTACGGCCTTGCGCGTCCGTCTTCACGCCGCCCATGTGATAATGCTCGGCGGGCATAACGGGGATGGGTGTCGTGACAGGATCGATACCGGCTGAGCGGCATGCCGCCGCCACAGTAGGGAACTTAGCGTCGAACGCCGCGCCAATCGCCGCGCGACAATCAAGGAAAGCACCCTTGCCATTCTGCCATTGCGCAAACACGCCCCGCGCCACGATGTCTCGTGGCGCCAATTCCGCGTCGGCATGCAAAGGCGGCATGAAACGCACACCATGCGCATCAATCAAGGTCGCGCCTTCTCCACGCAAAGCCTCAGTGGCCAAAGGGGCGGGGTCACGGCCAATGGCGATGGCAGTCGGATGAAACTGGACGAATTCCGGATCGGCAATGATTGCGCCAGCGCGTGCAGCAAGCGCGAGGCCGATGCCACGCGCTTCTGGCGGATTTGTTGTCACCGCGTAAAGCGCGCCAATGCCGCCGGTGGCGAGCACAACGTCACTCGCGCGAAAGAAATGCGCGCGGTCAGCAAAACCATGATCGCCGCGGGCTACCACACCGGCGATGCGGCCCTCACGCACAATCAGCTCTTCGGCGACAAATCCTTCATAGAGCGTGATCGATGGCGTTTCGTGCACTTTCGCGATGAGCGCGTCCATGATGGCGCGACCCGCACGGTCGCCCGCAACCCGTACGATCCGGCGCGCCGAATGCGCGGCTTCACGCGATTGGATGAGACGGCCTTCGAGGTCGCGGTCAAACGGAACACCGTAACGCAAGAGATCGCGCACACGCTCGCTCGCTTCCTGCGCCATGCCGCGTGTCACCGCCTCGTCAACAAGGCCCGCACCCGCAATCATCGTATCGCGTGTGTGAAGTTCGGCGCTGTCACCTTCAGAGAGCGCGGCTGCGATTCCGCCTTGCGCCCATGCCGATGACGCGCCTTCACCAATCGGTGCGGCGGCGAGAATAGTCACGGGATGGGGCGCAAGTTCGAGCGCGCAGAACAGGCCCGCAAGACCGCCGCCAACAATGACGATGCCGCTCATGCGACGGCCTTTCCGGTTTTGATGCGGATCAGCTCTTAAGATTGATCATGCGCTCAATCGGCCGACGGGCGCGTTCTGCAATCGCCGGATCGATCACCACTTCGTCTGTCATGGTGAGCAGGCTGTCGAGGATTTTCGGCAGCGTGATGCGCTTCATGTGCGGGCAGAGATTGCACGGGCGAATGAAATTCACCTCCGGCACTTCAGCCGCCACATTCGACGCCATCGAGCATTCGGTGACCATTACGACCTTGGCGGGCTTTTTCGCTTTCACCCAATCGATCATGTGTGCGGTCGAGCCGGTGAAATCCGCTTCTGCCAAAACGTCGGGCGGGCATTCGGGATGGGCGATAATCTGCACCGACGGATCAGCGTCGCGATAAGCGCGCAATTCTTCGCCGGTGAAGCGCTCATGCACTTCGCAATGGCCCTTCCACAGGATGAGTTTCACCTTCGTCTGCGAGGCGACATATTGGCCGAGATATTCATCCGGCAGGAAGATAACGCGATCGACACCCAGGCTTTCCACCACCTGCACAGCGTTCGATGATGTGCAGCAAATATCGGTTTCGGCTTTCACGTCGGCTGATGAATTCACATAGGTGACAACCGGCACGCCCGGATAGCGTTCCTTCAAAAGGCGCACATCGGCCCCGGTAATCGATTCCGCCAAGGAGCAGCCCGCCCGCATATCGGGAATGAGCACAGTCTTCTCTGGGCTCAGAAGCTTCGAGGTTTCCGCCATGAAGTGCACGCCGCATTGCACGATGATCTCGGCATCCTGCTTTGCAGCAAGGCGCGCGAGTTGCAGCGAGTCGCCGACAACATCGGACACGCAATGGAAGATTTCCGGCGTCTGATAATTATGCGCCAGAATAACCGCGTTGCGCTGCTTCTTGATCTCGTTGATCGCTTTCACATAGGGCGCAAAGAACGGCCATTCGACGGCCGGGATCACATCCTTCACGCGCTCGTAAAGATGCGCTGTGGCGCGCTCGACCTCGGGCGTCCATTCCAAGACAGGTTTGGGCAAGATGCCATAGCGTTCCGCCGCGCTCGGCCCGGTCGGGCGCGCTGGACGTTCGGCGAAGCCGGGCATCGGGGCCCGTTGAAGCGTGGCGGTCATAGCCATGGCATGCTCCTTATGCTCACTTTGAGCATATCTAAGGTCGGAAAAATCACCGGCTTCGACCCCGGTGTCCTTCAAGCGCGAAGCTTAGTAATACTCACTTCGAGCAAAAGTATTATAGTCACGTCGGTTTGATATTTCCAGTGGTCGGCGGTTCGATTTCCGTCGGACGATCCGAGGGCCTTGAACCGAGGGTCTTGAGCCAATGCGATGAGCCAAGCGAAAGCTGCCCATCCTTCATGCGGCCGCGTCACTGGTCAGAGAGGATGTCACTCTCTAGAAGACAGTGCACTCTGCGACTGGAACCCTTCCTCATGTCCTCCATTGCCCCTTCTGTGCGCCGTTTTGCTCCCGGCATCATTCTTCTGTGTGGCTGTCTCGCCGGGCTCCTGACCTTTGGTCCCCGCTCGGCTATCGGCCTGTTCCAGATCCCGATGAGCATGCAGTTTGGCTGGAGCCGCGAGGTCTTCTCCTTCTCGATTGCCATCCAAAACCTGCTTTGGGGCGTGGGGCAGCCTTTTGCCGGCGCGCTCGCAGACCGTTTCGGCACGGTGAAAATGCTATGGACGGGCGCGCTGCTCTACGGTGCGGGCCTCGTCATGATGGCCTATTCGACGACGCCGGGCATGATGACGGTGAGTGCGGGCGTTCTCATCGGGTTTGGTCTGTCAGGTTGCTCGTTCAATCTCGTGATTGGTGCCTTCGGCAAATTATTGCCGGAAAAATGGCGCGGTCTGGCGTTTGGTGCGGGCACAGCGGCAGGCTCCTTTGGTCAATTCCTGTTTCCACCCATCGGCAATGTGCTGATTGAGCAACTTGGGTGGCAGCAGACCCTGTTCGTTTTTGGCCTCACAATGCTGGCGGTTCTGCCGCTTTCGTTGACGCTCGCCACGGGCGGCACCGCGCAACGCAAACAAGGCCCATCGCAATCGATTACGCAGGCACTCGGTGAAGCCTTCCGCCATCCGAGCTACGTTTTGCTCGTGATCGGTTTTTTCACCTGCGGCTTTCAACTCGCTTTCATCACGGCGCATATGCCCGCTTACATGAAGGACGTGGGCCTGCCGGAATGGGTCGGCGGATGGACGCTGGCCGTCATTGGCTTGTCGAATGCGGCCGGATCATTGCTCGCGGGCTATCTTTCAAGCCGGATGCCGAAGCGTTGGATTTTATCATTCATTTATGCGGCGCGTTCGGTGGCGGTTCTGTTCTTCATCATGGCCCCGCCCTCACCAACCAATGCGATCATTTTTGGTGTGGCGATTGGCTTGCTCTGGCTCTCCACTGTGCCGCCGACATCAAGCCTCGTGGCCGTCATGTTCGGAACCAATTATCTCGCAATGCTCTATGGCTTCGCGTTTTTCTCGCATCAGCTTGGCGGATTTTTGGGCGTGTTCCTCGGTGGCGTCCTTTATGAGCGACTGGGTTCTTACACCATTGTGTGGTGGCTTTCGATCGCGCTCGGCATTGCGTCTGCCGTGATCAATTTGCCTATCCGCGAAAAGCCGGTCGAACGGCCGACGCCACAACCCGCGTAAATAAAAAAGGGGCCGCAAGGCCCCTTTTTCAAATCTCAATCAGCGCAGCCTTAGAGTTGCTTGATCAGCGCATCGGCGCCTGAAATTTCAGCCTTGCCCGGTGCATCTTCAATGTTGATCGCTTCGACAACGCCATCATTGACGATCATCGAATAACGCTGCGAACGGGTGCCGAGGCCAAAGCCCGAACCATCCATCGAAAGGCCGAGTGCCTTGGCAAAATCGGCATTGCCATCGGCGAGAAATTCGATCTGGCCTTCAGCATTGTTGGCCTTGCACCAAGCATTCATCACGAACACATCGTTCACGCCGGTAACGGCAATGGCATCAACGCCCTTTGCCTTAATCGTATCGACGTTCTTCAGATAGCCGGGAAGATGATTGTTCTGACAGGTCGGCGTAAACGCACCCGGCACGGCGAACAACACCACTTTGCGGCCCTTGAAGATTTCGTCCGTCGTGCGCGGCTGCGGCCCATCGGCCGTCATGACGCGGAACACGGTCTGGGGGAGCTTGTCGCCAACGGCGATGGTCATAGGGAAACCTCCTCAAGGGATGATGGGATGGTGACCATTTAGTGCAGCACCCCGGCCGCGTCGAGCGTCCCGCTGGTTTCTGTCGCCTCACGGTCAGCCGCAAGGGTCAGGATCAGCTTGGTGCCAGCAAAGCTGAAACCGGGCGGCACATCTTCGAGCGCTGCACGGTAGACGATCCGCTGTGCGCCCGCCCGCTCCGCTTTGGCACTCACAATCGGGACAGAAGCGCCAAATAGCCATGAATCAGGCCCTTCAACGAAAAGGTCCACGATCTTGCGCCCCTCTGGGACGACCGTTTCCGCCTCGAGCGCCCATTTCATTCCATCCTTGACGAATTTCGCTGAGAGAATGCCGGGCAGGGCGCCTGAATCCAGTTGAGCGGCCACCGGAACCAGCGATAGCGCCCGGGCGATAGCGGGCGCTGCACTGGTTGGCGTCGCACCGGGCCGCAAGCTGATGACAGCCTCGCCCTTGGCCGGGATGCAGATTGTCTTGCACACGCCGAAGGACAGCGAGAGCGAAAGCTCCGCCTCTTGCGACGGGTCGGCAATCCGCACCGAAAGCGGCAGGAGCAATGAACCTTCATAACCAATCGATGATCCGGCTTGATCGTCGAACCTTTGGGGCACTGGCCACAGCACATCAACCTGACGGATATTTTTTGATTTTGACCAATCGAAAACTGGCGGCAGGCCGGAATCGCCGGGCGTTCGCCAATAGGTTTTGTAATCGGGCGCAAGCGTGATCGCGAGGCCTGCGAGCCGTGTACCGTTTCGCATCTCGCCTGAATCGGCGAGCGCAATTGTGGCAGGCGCGACGCCTGGTGCGTTGCGTGCGATCTGGGCGACGCTGGATGGGGCCCACACAAGAAGAGCCATCAACGCGAACGCTGCGCTTACGATTGCGCTGAGAGAGCAGCGGCCTTGGTGGGCCGCGTTGCCAAAGAGGAACGGATGGTGCCGCAAAATGGTCGCCTTTGCAGAGCTAGACTTTCCCCGTAACATAGCCTGATGGTGTCTCCTGTGGAACCGAACAAAGAACGCGCACGCGGTTATCTCGATGGTCAGCTCTTAGTGGCCATGCCGGGCATGGCTGATGAGCGCTTTGCCCGTTCGGTGATCTATGTCTGCGCCCATTCACCGGAAGGGGCGATGGGCCTTGTTCTCAATCAGCCAGCGCTCAATATCGATTTCCCTGATCTTCTGCGACAGCTTGAAATCATCCCACAAGAAGGCACCATCCATCTCCCCGAGCGGGCCGAAAATCTGCGCGTTCTCAAAGGTGGCCCTGTTGAGACAGGTCGCGGCTTTGTCCTTCATTCAGCAGATTTTCTCATCGATAATTCCACCTTGTCGATCGATGATGGTGTGTGTCTGACGGCGACGGTTGATATTCTGCGCGCTATCGCGCGCGGCGATGGTCCTCATGAGGCCTTGTTGGCGCTCGGCTACGCAGGTTGGACAGCCGGTCAGCTCGAAGCGGAAATTCACGACAATGGCTGGTTGAATTGCCCGGCCGATCCGCGCCTCATTTTCGATCAGGATTTTGATACGAAATATGATCGCTGCTTGCGCAAAATTGGGATCGATCCCGGCAAGCTGTCATCGTTCGCTGGCCACGCCTGACGCGCGGCCTTCAAGACGCATCCGATTCTTCTGCAATTCGGCGGCAGCCAGATCGAGAAAGGCACGCACACGCGGCGATGCTTTCAGATCGGGATGAGTGAGCAGCCAAAGCCCTGTCGAAAAATCAGGGTCCACCGGCGAGAGCCGCACAAGGCCCGGCCGCGCATCGGCGATGAAACAGGGCAGGGGACCAATTCCAATGCCCGCTTCAACGGCTTCAGCGAGGCCAAGCACCGTATTAATCGTCAGCGCAACACGATCAGCCTTCACATGATCGCGGATATAGCGAACCGCATGCAGATGCGAAAAACCGTCGCCGAGTGAAACCCAATTCGCATCCTCAGGCGGCCGTTCAACATCGAAATCTTTGCCGCCCTTTGGCCAATCGCTGCGCCGTCCATAAATCGCCCAGACGAGATCGGAGACACGGCGTCCGGTGAGATTATCGGGCGGTGAGTCTGTTGCGCGGATCGCAATGTCCGCATCGCGTTTCGATAGGTTGAGCGCTTGGTTCGACATGATGATGTCGACGCGAATATCCGGATATTCCGCGCGGAACCGCGCCAGCACCGGAACTAACAAATACAAAAGCAGCGTATCATTTGTGGTCACGCGGATTTCGCCGCGCGGCCGAATGTCTTTCCCCGCGAGCTTGCGCATGAAATCGGAGACATCGGAATCGATCCGGCTCGCCACCGCCGCCATCGCTTCGCCAGCGGGCGTGAGCTGATACCCCGAACGGTGGCGCTCAAACAGCGGGCCACCCGCCTTGTCTTCGAGTTCGGCGAGGCGACGAAAGACGGTGGAATGGTTGACGCCGAGAACGTCAGCCGCGCCTTGCAAGGACCGTGTGTCGGCAATCGCTTTGACGAGGCGGAATTCGTCCCAAGGAAAGGTCTTCATTTGCGTCCCTGCAATCTATGCTCACTAGAATTGAGCATAATTTTGCAGTCTAGCAAAATTGAATCTTACGAGCGCGGTGCGGCGGCGCGTTGCAATCGATCGCGGATCGCTTCCCCCAGCCCTTCGGCCGGGATCGGCGCCACTGCAATCGTAGCGGCGCCAACAAGGTCAAGCCGCCGGAGCATGGCGAAAAGATTGGCTGCCGCTTCGCGCAAATCGCCGCGGAAGCTGAGATTGAGCTGCGCCTTGGCGTCCTCAAGCCCCGCGGGATTATCCGGTCCGAACAGCAAGGCGGCTTCGCCGGGCGCGATGCTTTGCGCATTGAGACGCACTTTGGCGCGCGGCGCGTAATGGGACTCGAGCAAACCTGGCGCTATCGGTTTGGCCGCATCACCCGCGCCGTCCGCCAAGCGTTCACCCAAGACCTCTTCAATCTCGGCGCGCGTGACGCCACCGGGCCGCAAAAGAACAGGCCTTGGCCCAAGGCAGGACACGATGGTCGATTCGACACCGACCGGTGTGGACCAGCCTTCAACGACAGCATCGATCCGGCCGGACAGATCGCTCCACACATGCTCCGCCTCTGTTGGGCTCACGCGGCCCGAGCGATTGGCGGAGGGTGCAACGATAGGGGTCTGCGCCAATGCGAGGAGTTCTCGCGCCACAGGATGCGATGGCACCCGCAGCGCAATCGAATTGAGACCGGCGGTGGCCAGCGCGCTAATTCCCGCATCAGGCCGCAGCGGCACCACAAGCGTGAGCGGTCCGGGCCAGAAATGTTCGGCAAGCTGACGCGCGGTGGCATCAAACACACCGATCCTGTCCGCCGCCGCGAGATCAGGCACATGGGCGATGAGAGGATTGAAGCTGGGGCGGCCCTTGGCTTCATAAATTCCCGCGACAGCTTCGCCTTGTCGTGCGTCCGCACCGAGCCCGTAGACTGTCTCCGTTGGGAAGGCCACGAGTTTGCCAGCGCGCAGCAAAGCGGCTGCGCGGGCAATTCCGGTCGCGTCAGGATCGATCCTGAGCGTGTCCCGGTCGGCCGGTCTCTTGTCTTGTGCCATGGGCGGGATCACCTTGCCCTGCGCCAGAGGTGGAATGTGCGAAGGGCTCGCGATCCGCTAAAAGGATGTGAACCCGCCGTCAATAAGAGGCGGGACAAAGAGGGACGGACTCATGACCTATCGCGCACCTGTCGCCGACATCCTCATCACGCTCCGCGATGTGGCGGGCCTCGACCAGATGATTGCTGATGGGTTGGCCCCCGATCTTGAAGGTGGCATGGCGGAAGCGGTTCTCGAAGAGGCTGGCAAATTCGCCACCGATCGGATCGCGCCCCTCAACCGCATTGGCGACCAGATAGGTTCGCAACTGAAAGACGGTGTAATTACGACACCGCCGGGCTGGAAAGAAACCTATCGCGATTGGGCTGAGGCGGGCTGGAACGGCCTTCCGGCGCCGATCGATTATGGTGGCCAAGGGCTGCCCATGCTGGTGCAAGCCGCCTGCATCGAAATGTGGAATTCCGCCAATATGGCGTTTGCGCTCGGACCGTTGCTGACAGCGGGCGCCATCGAAGCGCTCGATAAGCACGGCTCCGATCATCTCAAGGAAACTTATCTGCCCAAACTCGTGTCCGGCGAATGGATGGGCACGATGAATTTAACAGAGCCACAAGCGGGGTCTGACTTAGCCGCCCTGCGTTCACGTGCTGAAAAACAGCCTGACGGCACCTACCGCATTTTCGGCCAGAAAATTTATATCACCTATGGCGAGCACGATCTCACCGACAACATCGTGCATCTCGTGCTCGCACGCCTGCCTGATGCGCCAGCGGGGACGCGCGGCATCTCGCTGTTTCTTGTGCCGAAATTTCTGGTCAATGCCGATGGTTCTCTCGGCGCTCGCAATGACGTGTTTTGCAACGGCATCGAACACAAGCTCGGCATCCACGCATCACCCACATGCACCATGGTTTATGGCGATAAGGGTGGCGCGATTGGCTATCTAATTGGTGAAGAAAATCGCGGCCTCGCCTGCATGTTCACGATGATGAACAATGCGCGCCTTGGTGTTGCCTTGCAGGGCGTCGCGATTGCGGAAGCCGCATTCCAGAAAGCCCTGTCTTATGCGCGTGAACGCAAGCAGGGCCGCGCGGCAGGCTATGAGGGCATGGCACCGATCATCGCCCATCCCGATATTCGTCGCACCTTGTTACAGATGCGCGGTCGCACTCGCGCGGCGCGCGCCATTGCCTATATGACGGCAGAAGCGATTGATCGTTCGCACCGCGAGACTGATCCCGTGAAGAAGGAAAAAGCTGCCAATCGTGCCGCGCTTCTGACGCCAATTGCAAAATCCTATGCGACTGATATCGGCATCGAAGTCTCGTCACTGGGTGTACAGGTCCATGGCGGCATGGGGTATGTCGAAGAAACAGGAGCCGCTCAATTTTTCCGCGACGCTCGTATCGCCGCGATTTACGAAGGCACCAATGGGATTCAAGCGATTGACCTCGTCACTCGCAAATTGACGCTGGCTGGGGGTGAGACCGTGCGCGACGCGATTGCTGCGATCCGCGCGACGGTGAGCGAAGTCAAACGTCGCAATGATCCGGCCTTCGGTAAATTAGGCGAGCGCTTGGCCGAGGCGGCCGATGCGCTGGGGCAAGCCACCGATTACATGTTGGCGCAATTGGGCTCCAACATGGAAGCGGCTTTGGCTGGCGCGACACCCTATCTCAAATTATTCGCCTTGGCCGAAGGCGGCGCGGCCTTGGCGCGTGAGGCGCTGGCGGCCAGTGACGTGACGGCCGGTGAGCGCGTCGCGATCGCTCGCTTTTATGCCGAGCATGATGTCAACGAAGCAACCTCACTCGCACGTGAAGTGATTGAAGGTGCGGAATCGGTGCCTCAGGCAGAAATAGTCTTCGGAACGTGACGCTGCCATCGGGCTGTCACAAACCCAGACTAGACGCCGCATTTTGAGGTTCATCAATGCTCGTCATTTACCGTGCCCAAGAGCCTGCCGATGCCGAGGGCAACGTTCGGCTTGAGCCCTATGTTCTCGGCCCGAACGACACGATTCCTATGGATGCCGTCTGGATCGACATGGTCGAACCGACTCCGAAGGAGGATGGCAAAGTCGAGCAGCATTTGGGCATCTCCATTCCGACGCGCGAAGATATGAGCGATATCGAACCGTCGGAATTGCTCTATACCGAGAACAATGTGCGCTACATGACGATGCGCTTGTTCCACAATGTCGAAAATGATTTGCCTGAAATAGCAGGCGTCAGCTTCATTCTGCGCGATAATGTCCTCGTGACCGTGCGTTATGTGCGG
>VERN01000324.1 GCA_018882635.1 Beijerinckiaceae bacterium
ATGTAATCGTAAATCTCGGTGACGGTGCCGACCGTTGAGCGCGGGTTCTTCGATGTTGTCTTCTGCTCGATAGAAATGGCCGGGGAGAGGCCATCAATCTGATCGACATCGGGCTTCTGCATCATTTCGAGGAATTGCCGCGCATAGGCCGACAGGCTCTCGACATAGCGACGCTGGCCTTCGGCATAGATTGTGTCGAAGGCGAGCGAAGATTTACCCGATCCTGATAGGCCGGTGAACACCACCAGCCGATCACGCGGGATCGTTAGATCAACATTTTTGAGATTATGCTCGCGTGCGCCACGAATAGTGATGGAGCGATTGTCGGCGCGGGGCGCCTTGTCGAAGAGATTGTCGATGGACATCAGCAAAGCCGTAGCGAAAGGGGCGATTGTGCCGCAGGGCATACATAGGTCGCTCGCGCGCTCGGCGACAGGGTAGAGCGGGTTTTCCGGCTCGTTTCTCCCCGGTTTTTACAACACGCGCTCGATTGGCCCGGCGGATTGATAGGCCGCCTTGGTTTCGCGATCACAGGGCCCGTCTCATCATCAGTGGCTGATGACAAAAATCGCGCAGCGGGGGCTTGCCCGTGCTGCACTCCTCTGTTAGGAACAAAAGAAGAACATAGCTGCTTTTTGGTGGATAAGGCGGGCGGCGGCGGAGCGAGCTCGGCAGGCATGCTCTAAGGTCGCGACTGCATTTTTGGAGGATGGAACATGGCGGGCAGCGTCAACAAGGTCATTCTGGTCGGCAATCTCGGGCGTGACCCGGAGGTCCGCCGCCTCAACAATGGCGAGCCTGTCGTCAATCTCTCGGTCGCGACATCGGAGACGTGGCGCGACAAGGCGTCGGGCGAGCGCAAGGAGCGCACCGAGTGGCACAAGGTTGTGATCTTCAACGAAAACCTTGCCAAGATCGCTGAGCAATATTTGAAAAAGGGCTCGACGGTCTATCTCGAAGGCCAGCTCCAGACGCGCAAATACACCGATAAGGATGGTGCTGAGAAATACACGACGGAAGTTGTGCTGCAGCGTTATCGCGGTGAGCTGACGCTTCTGGGTGGCCGCGGACAGGGCGGTTCGGAGTCGGATGATGGCGGTTCGGTCGGTTATTCCGGCGGCGGACGTGGCGGCGATTTCGGGCGTTCATCACCGATGGATCGCCAGCCAGCACCGGCCGGGCGCGGCGGTATGGATGATGACATTCCGTTCTAATCGGAACGGCTTCATGCGGTGAAGGCCGGTGTGCAACGCTAAAAAATGCGATGCAATGCGGCACCCGATGTGTTGATTTGAGAGCGGCCCGCAATGGCCGCTCTTTTTGTTTCGGAGCGTCTGCCAGCGGGCCTTAAGACAAGGCGTGCGTGGTAAAGGGGAGAGACGGCGTTGGCTTATGACAGTGAAAAAATGGCGGCGGAATTGAGCCAATGGGTGGCGATCGAAAGCCATACCTATGACACGCCGGGTGTGAATCGCGCGATGGACAAGGTCGCCGCGTCGGTGGCGGGAACGGCGATTGGCTGCGAGCGCCTAGCGGGTCGCGATGGGCTCGGGGATACGTTGATTATGCGTGCCGGTCCCAACAATGGGCAAAAGCCGGTGCTTATC
>VERN01000011.1 GCA_018882635.1 Beijerinckiaceae bacterium
CCCGCGGAGCGTCTTGCCATTCACAACATCAAAGACACGAATATGGCGGGGCCCATCGTCCATATGGGTTGCGCCCGTATCAGCGATGTAGAGTTGGCTTTCATCCGGAGAAAACGCAATCCCGTTCGGGCGCACAAAATCATCGGCAACGATCGTTATTTCACCACTGGCAGGGTCGACGCGATAGACATGGCACGCGCCAATTTCGCTCTCCGCGCGTTCTCCTTCGTAATCCCAGTCGATGCCGTAAGCCGGATCGGTAAACCAGATCGATCCATCCGATTTCACCACCACATCATTCGGTGAGTTTAGCCGCTTGCCCTGATAGCGATCAGCGATCACGCTGATCGTGCCGTCGAACTCCGTGCGCGTCACGCGCCGACCCAGATGCTCGCACGAGATCAGGCGCCCCTGCCGATCCACCGTATGGCCATTGGTGTTGTTGGACGGTTGGCGGAAAACGGAGACATGGCCGTCATTCTCGTCGTAACGCAGAATGCGGTTATTCGGAATGTCAGACCATAGAAGGTAACGCCCGGCGGGAAAATACGCGGGCCCTTCGGCCCAGCGGCAGCCATCATAAAGCCGCTCGAGTTTCGCTGTACCATTGATGAACGGCTTAAAACTCTTATCGAGAATCTCAGCCGGTGTGCCGGGAAGGTTTTCGCTCATCAAACAGTCCTTACACAGCGCTGGTCAGGCCGCCATCAACCATCAGCATATGGCCGTTGACAAAGTTCGACGCGGATGAGGACAGAAAGATTGCGGCGCCGACGAGTTCGTCGACATCACCCCAGCGTCCCGCTGGCGTGCGCGCGCAAAGCCATGCCGAAAATTCCGGATTATCGACGAGCGCCTGATTAAGTGGCGTTTTGAAATACCCCGGCCCGATCGCGTTGACCTGAATATTGTGCTTCGCCCATTCCGCAGCAAGCCCGCGCGTCATCATCTTGATCGCGCCTTTGGTGGCCGTATAGGGCACAATTGTTGGCCGCCCAAGCTCGCTTTGCACTGAACCTATATTGATGATTTTACCACGCTCCCGCGCGATCATCCGGCGACCGACGGAGCGCGCGGCATAAAAAGCGCTGTCGACATTGACGCGGAAAATATCGGCCCAGGCATCGTCGGGAAATTCCGCGGCGGGTGCGCGATGTTGTTTGCCAGCATTGTTGATGAGGATACTGAGTGGGCCGATTGTTGTTTCGATCCGTTCAACCGCGGCCTCTACCGCTTTGGGGTCCGACACATCGAAAGCCACGGCATGAGCGATCAGCCCTTCCTTGGCGAGGCCCGCCCGCGCCGTCTCAAGCTTGGCCTCATCGCGTCCATTGAGAACAATGGTCGCACCAGCCCGCCCAAGGCCCGCTGCTAAAGCGAGGCCGATACCTTGGCTGGAGCCGGTGATGAGGGCGATTTGGCCCTTAAGGTCGAAAAGCGAAAGCGACATGGCGATTCCTGGGACGGTTTAAGGCGCCCAACTTGGCGAGGGGGCGGACATTGGGCAAGAGCCTTTCCGACGGCGATGGCCACGTCCCATCGTGGGGCATTGCCCCGCTCTCGACCGGGCTCATGCCTCCCACTAGAATAAATGGTAGGGCTTACCTAAGAGAAGTGCCCAAACCGGGAGTTCATCATGGTCCGATACCTCGCCAAAGCCTGCTTTGCTCTGCTGGCCCTTTCGGTTGTTGGCGTTGCATCCTCGGCGATGGCAGCGCCCCGCACGGATTTGAACGCCGGCATCCGCCTCGAGCCGCCCCATCTTGACCCTTCTGCAGGCGCGGCAGCGGCCATTGGGGAGATTGTCTACGCCAATCTGTTTGAAGGCCTCACACGGATGGCACCCGATGGCGCGATCGTGCCCGGCCTCGCCGAGAGCTGGACGGTATCTGCCGACGGAAAGACCTACACATTCACGCTGCGCAAGGGCGTGACATTCCATGATGGTGCGCCATTCGATGCCAATGTCGCCAAATTCACGCTCGACCGTGCGCGGGCCGCTGACAGCGTCAATCCGCAAAAGGGTCTCTTTGAACCCATAGACGCTGTTGAGGTCGTTGATCCCGCCACATTGAAGGTGACATTGAAGCGGCCCACTGGCGCGTTTCTCTTCAATCTCGCATGGCCCGCTGCTGTGATGGTGTCGCCGCAAAGTGCGGCCGATAACAAGACCAAGCCTGTGGGGACGGGGCCATTCAAATTCGAGCGCTGGGCGAAGGGCTCGCAGATCGATCTCGTGCGTAACCCAACCTATTGGGGCAAGACCCCCGCGCTGAACAAAATCAGTTTCAAAATCATCGGTGACCCTGCCGCTGCTTATGCCGCCATGATGGCCGGTGATCTTGATGCCTATCCGATCTTTCCGGCGAACGAGAATATTCCGCAGTTCCAGAAAGATCCGCGCTTTACGGTAAAAATCGGAAACACCGAAGGGAAAACGATTGTTGCCCTCAATAATGCGCGCAAGCCGTTTGATGACATTCGCGTGCGCCGCGCGCTGGCCTATGGCATCGACCGCAAGGCCGTGATTGAAGGCGCGACAATGGGGCTCGCCAAGCCAATCGGATCGCATTACGCGCCGCAAGATGCTGGCTATGTCGATCTCACCGGTAAATATCCGTATGATCCGGAAAAAGCCAAAGCGCTTTTAAAGGAAGCCGGTGTTTCGAATCTCAAAGCCAAGCTCGTTCTGCCGCCACCCGATTACGCGCGGCGTGGTGGTGAGATTGTGGCTGCCCAATTGAAAAAAATCGGCGTCGATGTTGAGCTTGTCCCGGTGGAATGGGCGCAATGGCTGTCCGATGTCTTCCGTGGGAAGAATTACGACATGACCATCATCTCGCATGTCGAGCCGATGGATCTCGATATCTATGCGCGCGATGATTATTACTTCAATTATAACAATCCCGATTATAAGGCGCTTTACACCGAACTCGCCGCCACCAGCGATCCAGACAAGCGCAAGGCTTTGATTGCCAAGGCGCAGGAAAAACTGGCGGATGATTCCGTCAATGTCTTCATGTTCCTCCTGCCGAAGACCGGCGTATGGAATGCAAAGCTTGACGGGTTGTGGGAAAATGCGCCTTTGCCGGTCAATGATTTCACCGCCGTCCGCTGGCGCGACTGAGATCGGTTGCGCGCGCGATGTCATTGCTTTGGCTGGCGCGCCGTGGTCTCGGGCTCTGTCTTGCGCTCCTTGCAGCGAGCGTCATCATCTTTGTCCTGATGGATCTTTTGCCGGGGGATCCGGCAGAAATCATGCTCGGCACATCAGCGCGCCCCGATACGCTGGCCGCACTACGCGCCGAAATGGGGCTCGATCGATCCGCTTGGGTGCGTTACGCAGAATGGGCCGGTGGGTTGCTCCGCGGCGATTTCGGCAAGAGCCAGACTTACGCGGTGCCCGTTGCGGAATTGGTGGGCGAGCGCCTCGTTGTGACATTGCCCTTGGCGCTCATATCTTTATGTCTAACCCTCATCATCGCTTTGCCACTGGGTGCATGGGCAGCAGCGCGGCGTAATAGCACCACCGATACGGCGATCGTCGCGATTACGCAGCTCGGTGTCGCGATCCCGAATTTCTGGTTTGCGATGATGCTTGTTCTGCTGTTCGCCATCTCTTGGCGCTGGCTGCCATCGGGCGGATTTCCCGGCTGGGATGCGGGGCCGCGCGCAGCGTTGGCGCTGATTTTACCAGCGATTGCGCTGGCTTTGCCGCAGGCTGCCATCCTCACCCGCGTGATGCGCTCCTCCCTATTGGAGACGCTCAGTGAAGATTATGTCCGAACGGCGCGGGCGAAGGGTTTAACGAGGGGCGAGGCCTTGCGGCGTCACGCCTTCCGCAACGCATTGATTCCCGTGCTGACAATTCTCGGGTTGCAATTCTCATTTCTGATCGCTGGGACCGTGGTGATTGAGAATGTATTTTCGTTGCCGGGTCTTGGACGCCTGATTTTTCAAGCCATCAACCAGCGTGATCTCGTCGTTGTCCGCAGCGTCGTGATGGTGCTGATTGCCTTCATTATCACGGTCAATTTTGTCGTCGATATCGCTTATGCCCTTGTCGATCCGCGCTTACGAGGCCGCGGATGACGGCGCACAGTTTCTCAGTCTCTCGCCTTTTTCATCATCGCAGTTTTGCGCTTGGGTCCGCGATGACAGCCTGCGTCATTCTTGTTGCGCTCATGGCGATGATCGGGACGCCGCAAGATCCAACGGCCATGGATATTGCCCAGAAGATGCAAGGGCCGTCAGAGGCGCATTGGCTCGGCACCGATCGCTATGGCCGCGATGTCCTGTCGATGGCGATGGCAGGCGCGACAGTGTCACTCGCCGTTTCCTTCGCGGCGGTGGCGTTCGGCATCGCCTTTGGCGTGCCGCTAGGCCTGTTTGCTGCGATGCGTGGTGGCGCGCTTGACGAAGCAGCCATGCGCATTTCCGATTTCATCTTTGCCTTTCCGGCCCTGATCACAGCCATTATGCTGCGCGAAATTTTCGGTCCGGGCGCGCTCAATGCAATGCTGGCGATCGGGATCTTCAACGTGCCAGTATTTGCACGCGTCACCTATGGTGCCGCGCTTTCCATGCAGACGCGCGATTTTGTTGTTGCGGCACGCCTGAGCGGGAAAGGCGAGACGCGTATCGCAGTCGATCATATTCTACCGAACATTCTCCCCTTGCTCATTGTGCAAGCGACGATCCAGCTCTCTTTGGGAATCCTCGCAGAAGCGGCGCTGTCCTATATCGGCCTGGGCGTGCAACCACCTGCGCCAAGCTGGGGACGGATGCTGAACGATGCGCAGACGTTAATGGCAGTGGCGCCCCGCCTTGCGCTAGTGCCGGGCCTTTGTATCGTTTTCACCGTGCTCGGTCTTAATCTTCTCGGTGATGGATTGCGTGATCTTTTGGATCCCCGCCTCAAACGGAGGCGCGGATGAGTCTCATTGCGCTTCGAAATCTGCGGTGCTCGATTGATGATGACGCGGTGTTGCGTGGTGTCGATCTGACGATTGCTCCCGGCGAGATTGTGGGGCTCGTCGGCGAGTCGGGTTCCGGGAAATCCATGACGGCGCTTGCCATTATGGGGTTGCTGCCCGACCAAGCGCGGACGACGGGTCACATCATGTTTGACGGGCGCGACCTTTGCGCATGTGATGAGGCGACCCTGTGCCACTTGCGTGGCGCGGAAATCGGGTTGGTTTTTCAAGAGCCAATGACCGCTCTCAATCCATTGCAGCCGGTCGGCGAACAAATTGCCGAAGTGTTCATGCTGCACGATAAAATGACGCACGCCGACGCATTGGATCGCGCGCGTACCTTGATGGATAGGGTAGGGCTGAAAGATATTCCCGCCACCCGCTATCCGCATGAATTGTCAGGCGGGCAAAGGCAACGCGTCGTGATCGCGATGGCGGTCGCCTGTCGCCCTAAATTGATCATCGCTGACGAACCAACGAGTGCGCTTGATGTAACGACGCAGGCCCAAATTCTGGCAATGCTCAAGGAATTGGCCGTCGAGAATAAGGCTGCATTGCTTTTGATCTCGCATGATCTTGCGATTGTTGCGTCAATGGCCGATCGGATTGCGGTGATGAAAGATGGCGCGATCGTTGAGACAGGTGAAGCGGCGTCGTTTTTTGGATCCATGCAACACCCTTATTCTCGTGCGCTTTATGAGGCGTCTATTCACCGTCCCCGTCGCGCGGCAGCCCCTCCCCAAACGCCATTTTTTATCGCACAGGGTTGTACACGTCTTTATCGCAAAGCGCGGCTTTTTCGCCCTGCTGAGACATTGCGCGGCATTGAGGCCGTATCACTCACCGTGGCGCGTGGTGAAAGCGTCGGCCTTGTCGGCGAGTCTGGGTCGGGCAAATCAACCTTGGCACGGGCGCTTTTGGGGCTTGATCCGCTCCACAGCGGCACGCTGATTTTGGATGGCGTGCCATTGAAACTCGATCAGTCGTCTGATCGCCGCCATTTGCGTCGCAAAGTCCAATTAGTGTTTCAGGATCCTTATGCCTCGTTTGATCCACGCCGCGCGATAGGGTGGAGCATTGCAGAGCCGCTTGCGCTTTTAGATGCGCCGCCCTCTTTAGCGGCGCAAAGTGAAATGGTGGCTGAGCTGTTGCGGCAAGTCGGGCTCTCATCCGACTTTGCCACGCGTTACCCGCATCAAATGTCAGGCGGGCAACGGCAACGCGCAGCCTTGGCGCGCGCGCTCATCATTCAACCAGAGCTCGTTGTACTCGATGAACCCGTTTCTGCGCTCGATGTGTCCGTGCGCGCGCAGATTTTGGATTTGCTGGCCGTATTACAGGAAAAAACCGGCGTTGCTTATCTCTTGATCACGCATGATTTATCGCTTTTGCGTGCGGTGACTGATCGTGTGTTTGTTATGGAGAAAGGTAGAATTGTTGAGCAAGGTCAAACGGACCACATTCTGGCAAAACCAGAAAACGCTTATACGCGTTCCTTGATCGCAGCCGCGCCTGATTTGGCGGCGATTGTCGCCGCACGACGCTCCGCGTGACGCGTGAGACGGGCGGGATTGAGCGTCGGGACGCAAAATCCCGACGCCGCCTTTGATTGAGATTGTTCTGCCAAAAGCATCAGGCAGGCGGCGTCCAGCCTTTCGGCAGGCGCGGACGCGGAATATCCGCCATATCGCACATCGCGTCGCCCATGGCGGAGAAGTCCGATCCACCATGGCCCGTCGCGCGCGCCATAGAGAACATTTCGCGCGCGGCAGCCGCCACAGGCAAGGGCACTTTCATCGCATTTGCGGCCTGCAGGATAAGGGTGAGATCCTTATGCGCAAGATCAATGGTAAAGCCGGGCGAGGAATCGCCAGCCAAGGATTTGTTTGGCCAGTTGATCCGCAATTGTCCGTTTGTTGCGGTTGTGCCGTACAGCACAGCGAGCGTTTTCGTAAGATCAAGGCCAAAGCGCTGTGAGAGCGCCAAGGCTTCTGCATTGAGCTGGCATGACACCACAGCGAGATAATTATTGACGAGCTTCATGCGCATGCCTGCGCCGGCCGGGCCGCAATGATGGATCGTGGTGCCCATCGCTTCGAGCATAGGCTTCACGCGCGCGAAATCGGCATCGCTGCCGCCCACCATAAACAGGCACTCGCCGCGATCAGCGTGCTGGGCCAGTCGGCCCACGGGCGCGTCAACGAAGCCAACGCCTTTGTCTGCGCACAATGCCGCAATCTTGTCTGTGACGAGCGGATCCACCGTGCTCATATCCATGACGATGCCGCCCGGCTTGAGATGGGAGAGCACGCCATCAGCACCGGCAATCACCTCTTCCACTTCCTTCGGCCCGGGCAGCATGGTCAGCACCACATCGCTCGCAGCTGCAACACCTGCAACACCATTACCGCGGCGCGCGCCTTCGGCTTCGAGCGAGGCAATGGCCTCTTGATTGATGTCATGCACCGTAAGCTCAAAACCCTTTCGGCGCATATTGATCGCCATGGGACGGCCCATCCGGCCAAGACCGATAAAACCTGCGCGCATTGAGAAACTCTCCCTTCATTCCGCCCATCATGACCGGCGGTTCAAGTCAGGGTCAGGCTTTTTATCGCTGGAGGCAAGAGGTGGAGGCAAGAGGTGGAGGCAAGAGGTGGAGGTAATAGGCGCATGAGCGCTTCAACTTGCTAATCTCGGGACAATGACGCCTGCTAGAGTGCAGGGGGGAATCGAACGGCCATGATGAAAACGATCAAACGGCTCGAAGGGTGGCAAAAGCTCTGGCTGGCGGCGAGCCTTCTGATGCTGGGCGTCGCCATTGTGTGGCTGCCGAGCGTGCTAGAGCGCAAGGCTTTGGTGGAACTTGCCGAAGCGCGGGCCCGTGTGATCGCTGATTTCGAGAAGTCCGAATGCTTGGCCGTGCGCTCAACGCCCTACACGCAACTCGCTCCCATACCTGCGGGGGCACCGTGCTTTGAAATCTATATTTGGCGCAAGGATGTGAAGGAAAAGCTGCCGCTCATTCTCAACAATGTGCTCTTCCCGATCGATGCGCATCGGCGCGAGATTTGGTTTGATGGAGCCATGAAAGGGGTCGGCCTCGCCGCTTTGGGCTCATTGCTGCTCTATGCCGGTCTCTTCCTAGCCAAGCGGCGGACGCATTGAAGCTAGACCCGAATGCGCCTTGTCGAATCGGGGCCTCATCGTTGAACCATAAGCCGCGCGCTGTTTGGGGAGCGTGAGGGTCAAGCTTTGCCGGGATCAGCCACACCGCGCGACAAGGCCATGGGCATCGGCCTCGTGGTCGCGGCCACCATGGCGTTTGCAGTATCCGACCTTTTGACGAAATTGGTCGTGGGCGAAGTGAATCCCTTCGTGATCATCTGGTGCCGCTACATCACGTTCGCGTCGCTCACCGTTCCATTCCTGTGGCGTCGCCCGGCTGTTTCGCTGTTTGAAACGCAAAACAAGGGCATGCAACTGGCGCGCGCTACAGGCGCATTTGGGAGCGCGGTTTTTTTCACCTCAGGGCTGATTTGGATTCCGTTGGCGGATGCGGCGGCCATTGGTTTTGTCTCGCCGCTCATCGTCGTGGTGCTGTCGGCACTGTTTCTTGGCGAGAAAGTCACACCCGCTCACGCGCTCGCGGCGCTGGCGGGCTTTTGCGGCGTGCTTTTGATTATCAGGCCGGGCAGCGGCCAATTTGGTTTGTCCGCGCTCTTTCCTGTTGTGTCAGCTTTTTGTTGGGCTATTGCGCTCATTACCACACGCTTGATGAGCACGCGTGAAAGCCGCCGTGTCACTGCGGCCTTTACCGCCGTCTTTGGCCTCATCGGTTCAAGCCTGATCCTGCCTTTCGTCTGGGTCACCCCGCCTGCGCATACGATTCCAGCCCTCATTGGCTTGGCGTCCATCGGCACGCTCGGCCATGTCTTCACTGTGGCGGCCTATACCTATTTGCCCGCCTCGCGCTTGGCGCCGCTGTCTTACGTGCAGCTTTTGTGGGTCACGGGATTGAGCGTGGTATTCATGAACGTATGGCCGGGCCTCTGGAGCCTGATCGGCATGGCGATGATTGTCGCCAGCGGTCTTTATATCGCAACCTATCGCCCTAAGGCGTAGTACGCCGCTTGGGCATTAAGCCCAAAATCAAAGCGCATCCGGCGACAATGAAAAGCCCGCCGCCGATTTGTAGCGGGGTCAAACTTTCCCCAAGCACCAATGCGCCAAACAGAACCGCAACGAGCGTCACCACAAATTCGACGCTGATGGCGCGTGTGGCGCCAATCGTTGTGACCAGTCGAAAATAAAGAAGATAAGTTGCCGCGCTCATCAAAGCGCCCGCAATGGCGAGATAGACGAAATCCATCGCCACTGGTGCACGTGGCACCGGCACGAACGCAATGAAGGGGAGCGTGATGGCCGTGCCGCAGATAAATGCACCGATAGTGATGTCAGCGGAAGGCAGCCGTCTCAAAGTAGCATTCGCATAGACGCTGCCAAATGCGGCCGACACCGTCGAGAAAACCATGGCGGCGCAGCCGAGCACGAATTCACGTGTAATCGCCATGGCGGGAAATCCAACCAGCATCACCACGCCGAAGAGGCCCAGCATGAGGCCAATGAGTTTGACGCGCGTAAACGTCTCGGTGCCAATCGCCACCGACATCAGCATGGAATAAAGCGGGATCGCTGCCACAAAAATCGCGGCCATCGCCGTGCCGATCAGCGGCGTGCCATAAGCAAGCCCAAGCAATTGCCCGGCCACGGTCGTCGCGCCTACCGCTGCAAAATGACGCCAATGGCCGTGCAAGCGAACGCGATGGCCTGCAAGGCGCGCGAGCAACCACAGCACGCTCGCCGCAACAGCACAGCGAAACGTGACGGCCGCGACAGGCCCAAACGCTTCGGCATTTTTCACAATGACGATGAAGCTCAAGCCCCAGACAATTGCGAGGAAGATGTAAGACGCAACGTCTTTGCGTCCGGGCCGGGCAGAATGATGCGGCATGGTCAATCAGCAGGGGAAAGAGGATGCTTGAGCGCTCAAGGCACGCTTAGATGCAGGGGTCCTTGCGCTTATCGTCATAGCCCCAGAAATGCATCGCCCATTTTTCCTTGCCGAAATGCACCAGCAGGTTTTTGGCCGAAGGCCGCTGCGGCATCGAACCCCAAACAAGCAGCCCGTCTTCATTCTCCTGCGTTTTCTCGACATTGATCGTCTGGGTAAAATCACGATGGGTCGAGCTCATAGTGTTGCGCGCGGTGTCATAGCGGACTTCGTATCGCGTTTTGCCGTCCTGACAGGTGAGTAGGAGCGTTTTCGCCGCGACAGGAGAGGCGCATACGAGCGACGCGCCGCATACTGCCCAAACCAGTCCGCTTTTCATCTCAAACCCTCCGCCACAAACACTGCGCCTCTCTCTACCGCGGGAGCGGGGCGGCGAGCCAGTCCCTTTCCCTTTTTTCAGGAAGGCCGCGCTGCCCTTTTTGCGTTGAACCGCCAAAAAGCTTAAAAGCCGGTCGCATGACAAAGGGTACCCAACCGATCTGGCGCTTTTCCGTTGCGCCGATGATGGAATGGACCGACCGGCATTGCCGGGCGTTTCATCGCCATTTGTCGCGTCGTGCCCTGCTTTATACCGAGATGGTCGCCGCCAATGCGGTCATCCACGGCCCACGTGAGCGGCTTTTGGGGTTCGATGCGTTCGAGCAACCCGTGGCCCTGCAACTCGGCGGTAATGATCCCAAAGCATTGGCAGAAGCCGCCCGCATTGGCGCGGAATGGGGTTATAGCGAAATCAATCTCAATTGTGGTTGCCCGTCCGATCGCGTCCAAGGCGGCTCGTTCGGCGCCTGCCTGATGCGTGAACCGCTCCTTGTGGGGGATTGCATCGCGGCGATGAAAGCGGCGGTGAAGGTGCCCGTTACCGTCAAATGCCGTTTAGGCGTTGATGAGCAAGAGATTGAACCGGCGCTCGATGCTATGGCGGACGCGGTGTTTGCCGCGGGCTGCGATGCGCTGATCGTGCATGCGCGCAAGGCGTGGCTGAAAGGCCTGTCGCCGAAAGACAACCGGACGATTCCGCCGCTCGATTATGATCGTGTTCACCGGTTGAAGGCGCGGTTGCCCGATCGCATCATTGCCATCAATGGCGGCATCGCCGACATCGCAACATGCATGGCAGAGCTGCAGCATGTTGATGGCGTGATGCTCGGCCGCGCGGCCTACAACAATCCCGAATTGCTGCTGTCGGTTGATCCTGATTTGTTTGGTGCGCCGGCACCTTTTCCCGATGCGTTCGCAGCGCTTGAAGCCTATGAGGCTTACATTGCGCGGGAATTAGAAAAAGGTGTGCCGCTGCACGCCATCACGCGTCATCTTTTAGGGCTCTTCGCCGGTCGTCCTGGCTCGCGCGCGTTCCGCCGTCATTTATCGACAGAAGGTGTGAAGTCCGGTGCCGACCTCGACGTTTTGCGGAGAGCTGTCGGCCTTGTGTCGCGCGAACCCGCCACGCAGGATGCAGCCTGAAGAAGATCGAGTCTAAGGTTTCTCATGTCGCATTCCCATTATGACGAGGCGCGGGTCCGCCGCAGCTTCGCCAACCAGCCCTTTATGGCCACCATCGGCGCCGTTCTCACCGCAGTGGCTCCGGGCGAAGTCGAGATCGAAATGCCAACGGCCCATGGCGTGCGTCAGCAGCATGGGTTTGTTCACGGCGGTGTCGTTGGCTCGCTTGCTGATTCTGCCTGCGGTTTTGCCGCCCTGTCGGTGGCCGCCCCGGATTCGGGCGTGCTGACCACCGAATTCAAGTGCAATTTCCTCGCACCCTCCGTGGGCGAAAAGCTGATCGCACGCGGCTCCATTATCAAAGCCGGACGCACACTCACCCTCACCGAGGCGCGGATCTACGGGGTGGCGGAAGGGAAGGAGCGCCTGTGCGCTCATATGACGGCGACGATTATGACCGTGCAGGGCCGCGCCGGTATCGCAGATTGAAACGCAGCGAGGGCAGGGCACGTTTGCGTGGGCTGCGCTTGCTCAAACCGATGAAATCGCCCAAACGAGAGCGGCGCTTTGCCGCCCCAGCCGTCCCCCGTGAGGTTTGCACATGTTTGAAGGTGTTTCAGTAGGCGAGCTCGTCACCCTCGCTGGCGGGCTTCTCGCCGCTGGGTTTCTGACGGGGATTCTGGCTGGCGTTTTCGGTGTCGGCGGCGGCGCGGTGATCGTGCCCATCCTTTATGAACTCTTCGCGCTCATGCATGTGCCTGAAAGCGTTCGCATGCCACTCTGCGTCGGCACGTCATTGGCGATCATCATTCCGACGTCTGTGCGCTCGTTTAATGCGCACAAAAAGAAGGGCGCCGTCGATACATCGATCTTGAAAGAATGGCTGGTTCCCGTTGTCGTCGGTGTTGTCATCGGCTCGCTGTTTGCGCGCGTGGCACCGGCATCTGTGTTCAAGATCGTGTTTGTGGTCGTGGCTTCGATCAGCTCGATCCGCCTTTTGTTCGGCAGGGATTCATGGAAGCTCGGCGATCAATTGCCGTCGCAATTCGTGATGAAAGCCTATGGTCTTTTGATCGGCGTTCTGTCCGCTTTGATGGGCATTGGCGGCGGCCAATTGTCGAACCTGTTTATGACGTTTTACGGACGTCCCATCCATCAGGCGGTGGCAACGTCATCCGGTCTTGGCGTCATCATCTCGATTCCGGCCACGCTGGGTTACATCTATGCCGGCTGGCCGAAAATGGACATTCTGCCGCCCTTGTCGCTTGGCTATGTGTCGTTGATCGGTTTTGTGCTGTTCATTCCCACATCGATGTTGGCTGCGCCCATCGGCGTGAACATCGCGCATGCTTTATCGAAGCGGAAATTGGAAGTGGCGTTCGGCCTGTTCCTTGGCCTCGTATCGCTTAGATTTATCTGGAGCCTTATCGCCGGGTCTTAAGACGCGGCGGTGGCAGTTCAACACCTTCGAACGCTTTCAGGCGCTCGGGTAAATCCGCCATCAGAGCGAGGCGCTCATCTTCGGTTTTGAAGGGCCAAGCGGCGATCTCGTCGCCTGTGCGCCCGCAGCCCATGCAAAAGCGTGTGATCGGATCGATCACGCAAACCTGAATGCAAGGGGATGAGACGCGCATCGCCATGGGGTCGAAGCCTTATTGAAGCGAGAGAATGATCAGCCCGGCCATCTCCGCAAGCAGTGTAATCCCGCCCGCGACATCGCCCGTCTGACCGCCGATCATCTTCTGCGACCATGCATTGATGATAAGCGCGATGGCAAGCCCGACGAATAGGCTGAGGGCGATCCGTCGCACGGGGAAGCCCGCCATCAACAGAAGGCCGCCAGCGATGGCACCCGCCAAGGCCAGCGCTATGCCGAGAGTCTGCCGCGTTGGCTCGCCCACGGCTGCTGATTTCCCGTCAGGCTTGGCGGGTTTGAGGAGCGCCAGCGGCATGAGCCCCACCGCACGGGACCACGCATTGAAGGCGAGGATCGCCGCGGCTGTGGCCCAAACCCCAACAAGCCCGAGAAGCGCCGCCAAGAGCGCGGCTCTCAACCCTGTGGATACAACCAACGCCACCCCGCCAAAGGTGCCGATCCGGCTGTCGGTCATAATTTCGAGGCGACGGGCCGCGGTGGCCCCACCGCCGAATCCATCGGCCATATCGGCGATCCCATCCTCATGGAATGCACCGGTGGCCAACATTGAGGCACCAAGGGTCAGGAAGGCGGTCGCGAGTGGGGCTAGACCCAAACGGTCGAACAGCACCAGCACAGCCGCCGGCACGAGGCCGATGATCAGCCCGGCTGGCCCGATCATCCGCGGCACGACGCGGAAATCAGGCAGGCGATGGGGATCGCCTTCGCCCGGCAAGACCGGCACCGGCAGCCGCGAATAAAACCGCAGACATTGCAAAAGCGCGCCCAGCGGCTGGAACGTGCTTGGTGTGCGGTGGTGTGGATCCATGCTCTGCTCTTTCCCCTGAGCCTCACCCCCGCTATAGCAGGCGCCTTCCGGCAAATCCCCTCTCTCTGGATGGTTTCCCCATGGCTCACGCCGCTTCCGGCCTGCCCTTCGATGATATTCGCGGCCTGATCGATGATCTCCCGCCTGCCGACCGTGATGCTGCGGCCTCCGCTTGGGCGCGCGACGCCGAATTGACCAAGCCAGCAGGCAGCCTTGGGCGGCTGGAAGAAATCGCCGCGTTTCTGGCCGCTTGGCAGGGCAAATCCATGCCGAGCGCCGATCGCCCGTCTATCTGCGTGTTTGCTGCCAATCATGGCGTCGCCAAGCATGGCGTCTCGGCTTATCCGCAATCCGTGACGCGACAGATGCTCGACAATTTCGGCGCAGGCGGTGCTGCCATCAATCAGATCTGCGCGACCTATGACATCGGTTTCAAAGTGTTCGATCTCGCCTTGGATATTCCCACGGGCGACATCACAGTTGAGCCAGCGCTTGATGAAAAATCCTGTGTCGCAACCATGGCCTTTGGCATGGAAGCGCTCGCCGGCAATGTCGATCTTCTCGGTCTTGGCGAAATGGGTATTGCGAATACGACACCAGCGGCCGCGATCTATGCGGCGCTCTATGGCGGTGATCCGCTGCGCTTTGTCGGTCGCGGCACGGGCGTCGATGAGGATGGGTATAAGCGCAAATGTGCCGCGGTGGAGAAAGCGCTCGCAACCCATGCAGGCCATTTGAAAGATCCACTTGAAGTCCTGCGCCGTCTCGGCGGGCGTGAAATCGCCGCGATTGCTGGGGCCATTCTCGCTGCGCGCTTGCAGCGCGTGCCTGTTGTGCTCGACGGTTATGTCGCGACAGCGGCCGCAGCGGTGTTGCACGCCATCAAACCGAGCAGCATTGACCATTGCATCGCCGGGCATTGCTCAGCCGAAGGTGCGCATGCCGAAGTGCTCGAGCGCATGGGCAAAAAGCCTTTATTGTCGCTCGATATGCGGCTTGGCGAAGGATCGGGTGCAGCACTCGCGATTGGTTTGATCAAGGGAGCCGTCGCCTGTCATCGGGGCATGGCGACGTTTTCAAAAGCAGGCGTCGCGCAGCGCAGTGCGTGATCAGACGCGCAACGCATAAGCGGACGGTTTGCGTTCGCGCATCGGATGCATCGCGGTCATCACGCGGCTGGCCGGAAAACGCACGATCACGCGTGTTCCTTCCCGTAACCGCGAGTGCAGTTCAAGCGAACCGCCATGCAGATCAATCAGGCCTTTGACGATCGGCAGGCCGAGCCCCGTGCCTTGTTCGGCAGTCTTGATGGCGAGCGAACCACGGCCGAACGATTCAAGCACCAACGGTAATTCTTTTTCTGGAATACCGGGGCCTGTATCAATCACTTCAATCTTCTGTCCGCCTGATCCATCCCGGCCGATGATCAATTTCACTTCGCCATTTTGCGGGGTGAATTTGATCGCGTTCGAGAGAAGGTTTAGGCATATTTGGCGCACCGCCTTCTCATCAGCCCATAACGGATCAAGAGTGGGGTCGATTTCATCGATAACCCGGATCGCTTTTGCTTTCGCTCGCAATTGCAACATATGGCCGCACTCTTCCGCAACCCCGGCGAGATGAATGGCTTCCTCGCGCAATTCATAACGTCCCGCTTCAACGCGTGAGAGATCAAGAATTTCGTTGATGATATTCAGCAAATGCTCGCCACTCGCGTGAATGTCTTTTGCATAGTCGCGATAGGCGTCAACAGCGTGTGCGCCCATCAACTCATTCGCCATCACATCGGAGAAGCCTAAAATCGCATTGAGCGGCGTCCGCAATTCATGGCTCATTGTGGCGAGAAAACGCGACTTGGCGAGATTGGATTCCTCAGCCCGCCGCCGCGCCTCATCGGAATTGGCCTTGGCCGTTTCAAGCTCGGCAATGAGTGCATCTTTTTCCGCGCGGGCTGCAATCGTCGTCACCGACGCGGCATAGAGCCGTTCGGCGAGATAAGCGAAGAAGATCAGCGTCGCGCCAGCGACAAGCGCAAGCGTAATGGTTGGCGGCGTTTGCTCGACGATGACAAGTGCCATGACGGCTAAAAAAATGGGTGCCTGCCCCATCCGCACGGCGCCGGGTACCGTCGCTCCTAACATCGCACTGAGCGCTGCAGCGGAGAGAACAAGCACCAAAGCGAAAGTGTGCGCGCCCGACGCCTCCGCCAGCGTCAGGAAAAAGATCAGCACCGCCCAGCCAGAGCAAAAACCCGCTTGGGCAAGACCGAACACAAGACGCCATTGGCCGAGGCCGCGCGCCTCCTGCGGCGCAGCGAGAAAGCGCCGGGCGAGGGTGAGAGTGGCAGACAGACCGCTTGCGATGAGCAGCGCCGCGCTCATTACAGGGCCAAGCGGCAGCCACAGTGCGGACAAGCCTGACGCGGCAACCAGAAGCAGCAGGACGGCAATCGACGCATTGGTCCAATTCGTCGCGAAGATCCGCAACAATTCGAAATCAAACGCGCGTTCAAGCCCGCTTGATGAGGTCAGCTTCTCCCGCAGCATGTTGATCTCGCGCTGCTGCAGGCGCCGCCGCGCCGCAAGCGCAGGATCGACACCACCGCGGCCGCGCAGGATCAGTTCCGGGGTCAGTTGGCTCATAACCCCATCACCCTCGCCAAAAAATGTTAAGAGCAAGCTGACGTTGCGGAAATTATTTGATTGTAATCGGGGGTATAAGGGAGGTCTCACAGGGATCTTCGCTATGAAACTCTACGATGCCGCCTTCCCGCCAAGCCCCCGCCGTGTGCGTGTCTTTCTCGCCGAGAAAGGCCTTGATGTGCCGCGTGTGGCGGTTGATCTCGCGGCCATGGAGCATCACGGGGAGGCGTTCAGTCGGGTCAACCCGTTGCAGCGTGTGCCAGCCCTTGAGCTCGATGATGGTCAGATCATCACCGAATCCGCCGCCATTTGCCGCTATTTCGAGGCGCTTCATCCCGAGCCGCCTCTGTTCGGACGCACGCCAGAAGAGATCGCCAAGGTCGATATGTGGATGCGGCGGGTCGAATTTGGCCTTTATGCAACGATTGCAGCCGTCTTTCGCCATTCCCACCCGGCCATGAAAACCTCCGAAGTGCCCCAATGTGCCGAATGGGCGGATTTGAACCGGCCGCGCGTGCTTGAAGAGCTCGCCTTTCTCAATGCGGCCTTGGAAGGCCGATCATGGTTGGCGACCGACACCTATACGGCCGCCGATATCGCGCTTTTGTGCGCAGTGGATTTCATGCGCCCGATCCGCATTGCGATCCCTGACGACCATGCCAATCTGAAACGATGGCACGAAGCCGCATCGAACCGCCCAAGCGCCAAGGCCTGACCGAGCCATCGCTCGACGATCTGCTCGCGTCCATCCGCGCATGCACCCTGTGTCGGGATAACCCGCTCGGGCCGCCTCTTCCTGTCACGCCACGGCCCGTGCTTCAGCTTGATCCGCGCGCCCGTATTCTGGTCGCCGGGCAAGCGCCCGGCACCCGCGTTCATGCCTCTGGTCAGCCTTTCACGGACCCGTCAGGCATCCGGCTCCGCGAATGGATGGGGATCAACGAGACGGTCTTTTATGATCCTGCCTGTGTCGCGGTGGTGCCGATGGGCTTCTGCTTCCCGGGCCAAGACGCCAAGGGAGGCGATCTGCCGCCGCGTCGCGAATGCGCGTTGAAATGGCATAATCGCTTGTTCACGGCCTTCCAGAAGCCCGATCTGACGCTGGCTGTCGGGCTTCATGCTGTCCGCTATCATATCGCCTTGCGTGGTCACCCCGATCTGAACGGGCCTGCTCTTGGCCCTATGGTTGAAAATTGGCGTGCGATTCTCGACGCCACGGACGTCATGCCGATGCCCCATCCCTCATGGCGGAACAATCATTGGCTCAAGAAGAACCCATGGTTTGGGTTGGAATTGCTGCCGGAATTGCGGCGGCGGGTGGCTCTTATTCTGAAGAAGCAGGGAAGGGAGGTGCACAAAGGCGGAGCCGCAGTGTAGAACCACGACCATGATTGGCCGGTCCGGCCCCTTTTCGGAGAGCGCGATGTTTAACCTTTTTCCCCGCTTCGCGGTTCTGGCTTTTGCGGCCCTGACCACTTCAACCGCGGTGCAAGCCCAGCAAGCCCCTGCCATTGCGCCGAGCGTGATCGTCGCCAAGGCGGAAATGAAGGCGCTGGATAAGCAGCAAGATTTTCTCGGCCGTGTGCAAGCGATGGAAAAGGTCGATCTGCGCGCACGTGTTTCTGGCTATCTGACGAGCGTGAAATTTTCTGAAGGGGGCATGGTCAAAAAAGGCGACGTGCTTTTCAGCATCGACGAAGCGCCTTTTGTCGCGACGCTCGATCAGGCCAAGGCCGCCGTCGCCGCAGCCGAAGCCTCGCTGAAAAATGCAATTGCACAGCTCACGCGCACCAAGGAGCTCGCCGCCAACGGTAACGCATCGCAATCGACATTGGATCAGCGCACCGCCGATGAAAGTGCAGCCCGTGCCGAAGTGTTGCGCACACAGGCGGCGCAGCGGCAGGCTGAAATCAACTTGGGCTGGACCAAAGTCACTGCACCCATTGATGGCCGCATTGGTCGTGCGCTGGTAACAACAGGCAATCTTGTCGGCCCCGATTCTGGCACGCTGGCCGTCATCGTCCGCTACAATCCGATTTATGTTCTCTTTCCGGTGACACAGCGCGAATTATTGGATGCACGTCAATCGATCACCAATTTGGATCAATTGTCGGCTCAGGTCATTCTGGCGAATGGCTCAACCTATACGGAAAAAGGCAAAATCGACCTCGTCGATGTGCAAACCAACCAAAGCACAGACAGCGTGTTGGTGCGGGCGCAATTTCCGAATTCTGATGGACTGCTCGTTGACGGCATGTCGGTCCGCGTCAACGTATCTTATGGCACACCGAAGCAGCAATTGGTGATCCCGTCCTCCGCTTTGATGCTGGATCAGCAAGGCTCTTTTGTTCTCGTTGTGGACGCGGACAAGAAAATTGAGGTGCGTCGCATCGTTTCAGGCGGGCAGAACCATGGCCTGATTGTTATCGAAAATGGCCTTAAAGTGGGCGACGTCGTCGTCATTGAAGGCCAGCAGCGTGTGCGCCCCGGCATGGTGGTAACGCCAATGCCGCAAACGCAAGTTTCGAAATCCTGACACCCGAGCGTGGCTTCGCTTGGTTTTTAACACCGCTTCGGGATTGATCAGATGATTTCAGCCTTATTTGTCGACCGGCCACGATTGGCCTTTGTCATTTCAATCGTCATTACCATTGCGGGCTTGCTCGCAATGAAGGCGATCCCCGTATCGCAATTCCCCGATATCGTTCCGCCGCAAGTCAACGTGTCGGCGCGCTATTCGGGTGCTTCGGCTGAAGTGGTCGAGCAAACAGTCGCGCAATTGATCGAAAGTCAGGTCAATGGCGTCGATAAGATGCTCTACATGAAATCAACTTCGGGCAATGACGGCTCTTACTCGCTGAGCGTCTCGTTCGAAGTCGGTAGCGATCCTGACATGAACACGGTCAACGTGCTCAACCGCGTTCAGCTCGCTATGCCGAAACTTCCAGCCGAAGTGACGCGCTCGGGTGTGACCGTTGCCAAAAAATCATCGGCGCTTCTGCAGGTTGCTGTGCTGCATTCGCCCAAAGGCACGTATGACGCACTATTTCTCTCCAATTACGCGACGATCAATCTGCTTGATCCCTTGTCGCGTGTTGATGGTGTCGGCTCAGCAAGCCTGTTTGGCCCACTCACTTATGCGATGAAGATCAATGTTGATCTTGAACGCCTCGCCTCGCTCAATCTGACACCGGGCGATGTCATTCGCGCCATTCAAGCACAGAACGTGCAGGCGGCCGCAGGCCGTATTGGCGCAGCCCCTTTGATGAATGACACACAGTTTCAGCTCACCATCACGACGCTTGGGCGTTTGTCGACGGTCGAAGAGTTCCAAAACATCATCGTGCGCGCCAATTCAGACGGATCAACCATCCGTGTGAAGGATATTGCGTCGGTCGAAATTGGTTCACAATTTTCCGATTCCTATTCAGAGCTTGATGGTAAGCCGGCGGCTGGTATCGGCATCTATCAGGCCCCCGGCGCCAATGCCGTTGCGGTGGCTGATGGAGTGCGCGCCGAATTGGAAAAGCTGAGAAAGCGGTTCCCGGAAGATCTCGACCTAAAGATCACATTCGATACGACTGTCTTTGTGAAGGACACGATCAACGAAGTCATTCATACGCTGGTCGAGGCCTTCGTCCTCGTCGCGGTCGTCGTGTTCTTCTTCCTCGGCAGTTGGCGCGCGACCCTCGTGCCAATCATTGCAGTGCCAGTGTCACTCGTCGGCACCTTCGCAGTGATGCATGTGATGGGCTTTTCGGCCAATACGGTCTCGCTGCTCGCGCTCGTTCTCGCCATTGGCATCGTCGTCGATGATGCCATTGTCGTGGTGGAGAATGTGGAGCGCATTCTGCACGAACACCCTGAGCTCTCGACTGCGGAAGCCACCAAGCGCGCGATGGGTGAAATCACCGCGCCGATCATCGCGATCACGCTGGTGCTTTTGTCGGTTTTCGTACCAACAGCCTTCATCCCCGGCATTACGGGTCAGCTCTATCAGCAATTTGCCGTGGCCGTATCAGTATCGATGGTGATCTCGGCCATCAACGCACTATCGCTCTCGCCAGCGCTTTGCGCTTTGTTGCTGAAACATGCAGGCCCGCCAAAGGGGATCATTCGCTGGTTCCAAAATGGCGTTGATCACGCACGCGATGCCTATGTTGTCGGCGCAGGCATGTTGGTGCGCCGTGGCCTATTCACAATCATTGGGTTGATTGGTGCCATCGGCGTTGCCGGTCTTTTGACGATGAAAGTGCCGACGGGCTTCCTGCCCGATGAAGATCAAGGCGTGTTCTTTGCCGAATTGCAATTGCCTGCCGGTGCTTCAATCAATCGCACGGCAGATGTTGTTGCAAAAATGCGCGACATCATCCGCACCGAACCGTCCGTCACCGATATTTTCGACGTGGTCGGCTATTCGATGATCGATGGGTTGGCGCTGTCCAACAAATCGCTCTTCGTGATCACATTGAAACCCTATGCAGAGCGCAAGGACAAAAGCCAATCGGCGCAAGAGATCATAGCGCGCCTGCAGCAGAAGCTTTTTGCGCTTCCCAATGGTCTCGCCTTTGCGTTCAATCTCCCCCCGATCATCGGGCTCGGAACCGGTTCAGGCTTTGAATATCAATTGCTCGATTTGCAGGGCGCTGACGTCAACACGCTGGCGGCGGTGGGTCGCACCCTGTCCTACCAAGCCAATCAGCTGCCTTACCTATCAAATGTCCGCACCAGTTTCATGGTGTCGACACCGCAATTGAAACTTAATCTCGATCGCGAGAAGCTTCAGGTTCTGGGCGTTCAAGTGTCCGCGGTCTTCGAGGCGATGCAAGCGGCACTTGGCGGATATTACGTCAACGATTTCAACCTTTATGGCCGTACATGGCCCGTCATGTTGGAAGCGCGTACCGATCAACGGATGAGCGTTGACGACGTCTATCGCGTGCAAGTGCGTAATGCGAAGGGCGAGATGTTGCCGCTGCGTGCAGTCGCCGATGTCGAGCTGGTCGTGGCACCTGCCTATCTCGTGCGCTACAACAATCAGCGTTCATTGACGATCACGGGCGGCCCTGGCGCGGGCTATTCATCGGGCCAGGCCATTCAAGCCATGGACAAGCTGTCTGAAAAAATGCTGCCCGCCGGTTTCGGGTTCGCTTGGACAGGAACAGCGCTGCAGGAAATTCAAGCCTCGGGGCAGACAGGTTTCATCTTCATTCTGTCGCTTCTCTTTGCTTATCTGTTCCTTGTCGCGCTCTATGAAAGCTGGACATTGCCAATTGGCGTCATGCTGTCAGTCAGCGTGGCGGTGGCAGGCGCGATGGGCTTTCTGCTGGTCACAGGTCTGGACAATAATCTCTACGCGCAGATTGGCCTCGTCGTGCTTGTTGCCCTCGCAGCTAAAAATGCCATCTTGATTTTCGAATTTGCGATGGAACAGCGCGGCCATGGTCTCGATATTGTCGATGCGGCGCTAGAAGCTGCAAAACTGCGTTTCCGCGCGGTGATGATGACAAGCTTCGCCTTCATCCTCGGCCTTGTGCCCTTGGTGATTGCGGCCGGGGCCGGCGCGGCCTCGCGCAAGGCCGTGGGATCTGCTGTGTTTGGCGGCATGCTCGCAGCCTCGATCCTTGGCATCTTCTTGATCCCTGGCCTCTATCGCTTGCTGCAAGCCCTGCGTGAGAAGGCGCACCAAATGGTTGGTAATCCGCTTTATGGCGACAAGACTGAGGCGAGTAAAACGCATCACTGAAACATGCGTCGAGCGTGCGCATCGTCATAAGGAGAGATGATGATGCGCGCGCTGTTTATTATGGCTTGGCTGATCTTATGGGGATCAACCATATCGGCGCAGGAGCGTTTTACGCCACCGACGATCGAAGGCTTTAATCCGCGCGCGCCTTCCATCGTGTCAGGGGGAGGCACCAAAGCCACCAAACCTGCGGCGAAAAATCCCTCCAAGAAAGCGACGCGTTCGCAAGCCCGCCGCAACCAGCCTGTGCCACGTGAACTTTATGGCAGCGCCCCGCGTAGCAATCCACTTCCGGGACAAATCACGGCACCCATGCCGAGCCCGAACGATGTGCGTGTTCCGCCACCTGTTCCACCGGCATCACCGCTTGCGTCACCCCCGCCCGGGCAGAGCTGTGATCCTTTCGGTCCGGGCCATTGCGGTATCCGCTGGCGTTAAAGGCAAATAAAAAACCCGCCTGCGAAGGCGGGTTTTTCTTGTTGGCGTGTGATGCTTATTTCTTTTCGAGGCGCGCGATGAGGCTCGACGTATCCCAACGGCCGCCGCCCATTTCCTGCACATCGGAATAGAACTGGTCGACCAGCGCCGTGACGGGGAGATGCGCGCCATTGCGGCGCCCTTCATCAAGCACGATGCCGAGATCCTTCCGCATCCAGTTCACCGCGAAGCCAAAATCGAACTTGTTCTGGTTCATCGTTTTGTAGCGATTTTCCATCTGCCAGCTTTGCGCCGCGCCCTTCGAGATGGCTTCGATCACGGCTTCCGCATCAAGGCCAGACCGTTTGGCGAAATGGATCGCTTCAGCGAGGCCCTGCACCACGCCAGCAATGCAGATTTGGTTGCACATTTTTGTGAGCTGACCAGCCCCTGAGGGGCCGAGCAATTTCGATGCTTTCGCAAAGCTCATGATCACCGGCTCAGCGCGGGAATAGGGGCCCTGGTCGCCGCCGCACATCACGGTGAGCTGACCATTTTCAGCCCCCGCTTGGCCGCCCGAAACAGGAGCGTCGATGAAATCGAAACCGAGTTCCTTCGCCTTGGCGTAGAGTTCGCGCGCGACTTCGGCTGAGGCGGTGGTGTGGTCAACAAAGAGCGTGCCTTTGCCCATGCCATGAAACGCGCCATCCTTGCCGATGGTGACTTCGCGCAGATCATTGTCATTGCCGACGCAGCAGAACACGATCTCTTGGCCTTGCGCAGCGTCTTTCGGTGTCTTGGCTGCCTTGCCACCATGGGCTTTCACCCATTCTTCGGCCTTCGCATGGGTGCGGTTATAGACGGTGACGTCATGGCCCTTTTGCGCGAGATGGCGGGCCATTGGGCTACCCATCACACCGAGACCGAGAAAAGCGACTTTAGCCATGGACAACTCCTTTGAGGCGGGGTGTTCACCCCGGTTCTTGCAGATTGCGGAGCGTCAAAGCTCCGAGGTCAGGATCAAGCATGGGTCAAATGGCGCGTGAGACGCCGTTCGGCGAGCCCCCAGACCCTGCGAATGGTTTCAACGATGAGCAAATAGAGCGCAGCGGCAAAGAAATAAACCGACAGATCAAAAGATCGTGCGAAAGCCAGCCTTGTCGCCCCCATCAGGTCATAAAGCGTGACAAGCGAGGCCACGGCGGAAGATTTCACCATGATCACCAGCTCATTGCCGAGCGGGCGCAGCGCCACCATCAAGGCCTGCGGCAGGATGACCTTAAGGAAGAGCGGAATGCGGTGCAGGCCCAAAGCCTCGCCCGCCTCCCATTGTCCGCGCGGAACCGACACGATCGCACCGCGGAACACTTCCGCCTGATAGGCGGCGGTGTTGAGCGTGAATGTGAAAGCGGCGCAGAAAAAAGCATCACGGAAAAATATCCAAAGCCCAATCTGATCGAGAAAAGGCCGGAACTGGCCTGCGCCATAATAGACGAGAAACACCTGCGCCAAGAGCGGCGTACCGCGGAAGAATGTCGTGTAACCTGTGACGACCGCGCGCACCGGTTTTGGCCCGTATAGTTTCAGGAGCGCGAGCGCGAGGCCGAAAATGGCACCAAGACCGACGGAGAGGCCAACGAGCTGCAGCGTCAGGCCAAGCCCCGCAAACATGCGGCAGCCATAATTCTGGATCGCTTCAACGCCGAGCCACGCGCCGGGATATTCGCACCAATTCATCGCCGCCCTCCGGTCGCAAAGCCGCGGCTAAAGCGTTTTTCCAATGCGCTTAAGCCGGCTGCGGAGGACACTGAAAAGAGAAGATAAATCAGGCAGGCCATGCCGAAGAACAAAAACGGTTCTTTCGTCACCACATTCGCGCGCCCGGTCCAGAACATCAGATCAGGCAGTGCAATCACGGAGACGAGCGACGTCTCTTTCAAAAGCACCATCCAATTATTGCCGAGGCCGGGCAGCGCAACGCGAAACAATTGCGGCAGGATGACAAGGCGAAACGTCTGCGGCTTGTTGAGCCCCAGCGCAAACGCGCCTTCGCGCTGGCCCTTTGCAATAGAATTAAGTGCGCCAACCCAGACTTCCGATGAAAAAGCGGCGAGCACGAGGCCCAGCGCAATCATGCCAGCGACGAAAGCGGGCATATCTAGGCGGCCGGGCAAACCGGTTGCTGCCCACGCTTTCTGCACGCCAATCTGCAAACCGAAATAAACAATATAAAGCGTCAGCAATTCCGGCAGGCCGCGAAACACCGTTGTGTAAACCGTTGCAATGCTGCGGGCGATCACGCTCTCGCTGCGTTGCATAAGGGCAATAATCAGCCCCAGCGCGAGGCCGAAGGGCAGGGTCGCGAGTGCAAGCGAAATCGTGACGAAGGCGCCCGCGGCGAGTTCATCGCCCCAGCCATTGTCGCCCCACGATAACAGGCCCAGCAAACGGTCCATCGGGTTCCTTCGTCCAGATGCGAAAAGACGGCCCGCGTGCGGGCCGTCCCTCTCTGGTTAGCTCACCTCAATCCGCGAGGATTGTGATGGTGAACCATTTGTCTGCGATCTTTTTATGCGAGCCATCCGCAATCGATTGCTCGATCGCTTTTGAGAGCATGTCGCGCAGCGCTGTATCTTCCTTGCGCACCGCCATCCCAACACCGGGGCCATGAATGGCTGGATCGCGTTTGATATCAGCGATGAATTTGCAGCAATCCTTGCCTTGGCCGCTAACGAAATCATTCAGCGCCAATTTATCCGCCAGCACATAATCGAGACGGCCATTCTTCAGATCGAGATTGGCTTCTTCCTGTGTCGGATAAAGCTTGATGTTCGAATCCTTGTAATATTTTTCCAAATAGTTCGCATGCACCGTCGAGCCTTGCGTGCCGATCGTCTTACCCTTCAACGCCGCGGGCGAGATGTCATTGCTGCTGACGGATTTGTTCGCAATGAAAGAGAACGGCGTGCGGCTATAGACAGCCGTGAAATCGACGCGCTTTTTACGCTCATCGGTCGCATTCATGCCGGCCGCGATCACGTCATACTTCTTGGCAAGCAGCGCGGGAATAATGCCGTCCCAATCCTGCGCGACCCAGGTGCATTTCACCTTCATTTTGTCGCACAGCATGTTGACGTAATCGATTTCGAAGCCTTCCAACTCGCCCTTCGAATTCAAATTATTGAAGGGCGGGTAGGCCCCTTCCGTCCCGATCTTGATTTCGGTGATCTGCTGGGCCTGAGCCAGCAGGGTCGAGCCGGCCAGCAGGGCAGCGGCAGCGGCGACGCGGAGCATGGTTTTCATCGTCGTTCTCCTCTTGATCGGGCCTTTGGGGCCTCTCCTCGCATTTTGACACCGCCCCCGTTCTGGGCGCAATGGGAATAGGCCGCCTTATCCCCCATCCGTCGCGTAGAGGGGCGCGGAGGCCTATGCTAAAAGCGCTGCCGCCCGGTCCCGTCCGGGCTGCGACCGACACTGGAAAAGGGCCTGCCGCCATGAAGGATATTCTCGAAAAGCTCGACGATCGCCGCGCTGAGGCGCGTTTGGGCGGAGGCACCAAGCGGATCGAGGCGCAGCATGCGCGCGGCAAGCTCACGGCTCGCGAGCGCATCGAGCTTTTGATGGATAAGGGCTCCTTTGAAGAGTTCGATATGTTCGTCCAGCACCGCTGCGATGATTTCGGCATGGCCGACACCAAAGTGCCGGGCGATGGTGTGGTCACCGGCTGGGGCACCATCAATGGACGCACCGTTTTCATCTTCGCCAAAGATTTCACGGTGTTCGGCGGCTCGCTGTCGGAAACGCACGCACAGAAGATCACCAAGATTCAGGATATGGCGCTGAAAATGCGCGCGCCGATCATCGGCCTGTTTGATGCCGGTGGCGCACGCATTCAGGAGGGCGTGGCGGCGCTCGGCGGCTATGGCGAAGTGTTCAAGCGCAATGTGAAGGCCTCGGGCGTGATCCCGCAGATCTCCGTCATCATGGGCCCGTGCGCGGGGGGTGACGTCTATTCCCCCGCCATGACGGATTTTATCTTCATGGTGCGCGATACATCTTACATGTTCGTGACCGGGCCTGACGTGGTGAAGACCGTCACCAATGAAACGGTGACGGCGGAAGAACTCGGTGGCGCAAAGGTCCACACCACCAAATCATCAGTCGCCGATGGCGCGTGGGATAATGACCTTGAGGCGCTGTTGCAGGTGCGCCGCCTGATGGATTTTCTGCCGTCGAACAATCAATCGGGCGTGCCGCATTGGCCGAGCTTCGATCAGGGCGACCGTGTCGATACGTCGCTCGATACTTTGGTACCGGATAATCCGAACAAACCCTATGACATGAAGGAATTGATCCTGAAGACGATCGATGAAGGTGACTTCTTCGAAATTCAGGAAGGCTACGCCAAGAACATCATCACCGGCTTCGGTCGCATCGAAGGCCGCCCCGTGGGCATTGTCGCCAACCAGCCCATGGTGCTCGCAGGCGTGTTGGATTCTGATGCCTCGCGTAAAGCGGCGCGCTTCGTCCGTTTCTGCGACGCGTTTAATATCCCGATCGTCACCTTCGTCGATGTGCCGGGCTTTTTGCCGGGCACGGCGCAGGAATATGGCGGCCTCATCAAGCATGGTGCGAAACTGCTGTTTGCCTATTCACAGGCAACCGTGCCGCTCGTCACCATCATCACCCGCAAAGCCTTTGGTGGTGCGTATGACGTGATGGCCTCCAAACATATCGGTGCCGACGTGAATTATGCATGGCCGACGGCGCAGATCGCGGTCATGGGTGCCAAGGGCGCCGTCGAGATCATCTTCCGCGCCGATATGAAAGATGCCGAGAAGATTGCGGCGCGCACAAAAGAATACGAAGAGCGTTTCCTCTCGCCCTTCGTTGCGGCCGAGCGTGGCTATATTGACGAAGTGATCATGCCGCACTCGACGCGCCGCCGCTTGGCCCGCGCTCTCGCCATGCTCGCGGAGAAAAAAGCCGACGAGCCGTGGAAGAAACACGACAATCTGCCGCTGTGAGGCGCGATTTGTCGTGATTAACTACCCAACGTTACGGAATAGTGGCAGAGTTGACGCCAGGGTAGCATTAATCGACTACAATTCGCGCTAAACTAAAACAGCTGAAAAACACAAGATATAGTAGTTTTTTCAACAATTTAGGCGTCAACATACCATATGTTGACGCCTTTTTTGTTACACAGATGTTACACAGAACAAACCATGAACTTTTTTAAAATCGGCTGTTTCAGTTTTGAAGAACGGCTTGGCGTGCACATGAAGATTACACAGGCTGCACACAACCGCTGGAAAACCGTCGGGGCGATTTCGGCAGAGTTCGGGACGGGCGGTGGCTGCGATTGGGCCTTTTGCTTTTTCCAGGCCCATACGGCAGAGTTCATGGATCAAGTGACAAAGCGCAGCCGGGCCATGTTCCCTTTGGCTGGATTTGTCTTCTCTGCGGCGTGCGGGCATCCAATATCATTTGATCAAGCATTTCAGGTGAAGCATGTCGGGTAATGTAGTCAAATTCCCGCGAGATCTTTTAGAGCGTAGGGCGCTGCGTGTTTTGCATGCGCGTCATAAGCCTTTGAGCGGCGGTTATTCAGAAAAGGAGATCGAGTGGGCGGTTGTTGTCGTCCGT
>VERN01000159.1 GCA_018882635.1 Beijerinckiaceae bacterium
GCTCATTGGCCTCTCGATCGGGGTAACTGCTTGCGTTCTCTCCGCTGTCTATCGCGGCACCCGTCTAGATTATGCGGTGAATGTCATTGGCCTCATCGGCATTTCGACGCCGAATTTCTGGCTCGGCATCATGCTGATTTTCTTGTTCGCCGTTAATCTCGGCTGGCTTCCTGCATCGGGTTATGTCAGCCCATTCGAAGATTTTTGGGCCTCGTTGAAAACGACAATTCTGCCAGCCTTCGTGCTTGGCAACGCTATTGCTGGTGTGCTGATGCGCCACACACGCAGTGCCATGCTACATGCACTCGATTCCGATTATGTCCGCACGGCCCGCGCCAAAGGTTTGCTTGAACGGAAAGTCGTTATCAAGCATGCGATGCGTAATGCATTAACGCCGGTGATTACGCTGGGAGCGCTTGAGTTTGGAACGCTTCTCTCCGGTGCTGTCCTCACCGAACAGATCTTCACAATTCCCGGCTTTGGTAAGCTGATCGTTGATGCCGTGTTCAACCGCGATTACGCCGTTGTGCAAGGTGTCGTTCTAGTCACCGCGACGACTTACGTGATGCTGAATTTGTTAGCCGATATTGGATATGTTCTCGTCAATCCGAGGTTGCGCGGATGAGCACGCTCGCAGTCGAAACCCCTGCATCCTTGGTCGTTGAAAGTCCGTCACGTCGTGCGTGGCGTCGCCTGAAAGCGCGCAAGAGCGCGCTTGTTGCCCTGTTCGTAATCATTGCGCTCATTCTCATCGCGATCTTCGCGCCTTTGATCGCGCCTTACGATCCGACGAAGCAGAGCTGGAGTGCTGTCCGCAAAGCGCCCTCCCTCGCTCATTGGTTTGGCACCGACGAGGTGGGTCGCGATATTCTTTCACGCATCATCTATGGCGCGCGCGCCTCGCTCTCGGCAGGCGTGATCTCGGTCGGCATTGCGATTTCGATTGGCGTGCCATTAGGCCTTTTAGCGGGCTATCTTGGTGGCAAGGTTGACGCCGTGCTTGGCCGGATTACCGATGCCATGCTCGCCATTCCATTTCTAATCCTCGCGATCGCGCTCGCGGCCTTTTTGGGCCCTAGCCTGGGTAACGCGATGATTGCGATCGGCGTCACCGCCACGCCGCTCTTTATTCGCCTCACGCGCGGCCAGACCCTGTCTGTCGTAAAAGAGGATTACGTTGAAGCTGCCCGCGCAGTCGGCAATCCCGGTTGGCGTATCGCTCTGCGGCATATTCTGCCGAATGTCATGCCTGCGCTTCTGGTACAGGCCACGCTTACCATTGCGACGGCGATCATTGCGGAAGCGAGCCTCTCCTTCCTCGGTCTCGGCCAGCAGCCGCCCGCGCCTTCATGGGGATCCATGTTGAACGCGGCGCAGCGCTTTTTGACCAATGCACCGTGGATGGCTGTGTGGCCGGGATTGGCGATTTTCGTCACCGTCCTCAGCTTCAACCTGTTCGGTGATGGATTGCGCGATGCGCTCGATCCACGCACCAAATAATCAGGTCCGAACAGGGCGCCCTTCAAGCGGATAGGCGGGGTCGTTATAGCCGGGTGTTGACGGATGGCCTTCGGGCACGAGACGATCAAACAGCTTCTCGTCGTCGACAGTAAAGCGATAGGCCAGCGCCTCGATATAATCGTCCCATTGCTCTTCGGTGCGCGGCCCAGCGATCACACTCGTGATGAAGCGATTATTGAGCACCCAATTCACCGCCAGGATCTGCGCTTTGGTGCCTTTCTCAGCGGCATAGCGTTTCACTTCCTGCGCAATTTCAAGCGATTCCGGACGCCACTCGCTCTGCATCATGCGAACATCTTGACGTCCCGCGCGCGTGCCGGCGGGTGGCGGCACATTCGGAACATATTTGCCCGTGAGAACACCACGCGCCACAGGGCTATAGGGCACAACACCAAGACCGAAATGATTGCAGGCAGGCAAATGTTCGACTTCCGGCATGCGGTTGAGCGCATTGTAATAAGGCTGGCTGACCACGGGGCGATCTATCCCGAGCTCATCGCAAATCCGGCAGATTTCCGCGACGCGCCACGCGCGATGATTGGAAATACCAAAATGACGGATCTTGCCTGAACGAACGAGATCGCCCATCGCCCGCACCGTTTCCTCCAGCGACGTCGAATGATCTTCCTTATGCAGGTAATAAATGTCGATGAAATCGGTGCCCAGACGGCGCAAACTGTCTTCGACCGCTTGCATGATCCAGCGGCGTGATAGCCCACGCTCATTCGGGCCAGGCCCCATGGCATTCGCAACCTTGGTCGCCAAAATCCAATGATGACGCTTGGCCTTTATGGCCCTGCCTACAACTTCTTCCGATCGGCCTTCATTATAAACATCGGCTGTGTCGATGAAGTTGATTCCGGCATCAGCAGCCTTCGTAATGATACGCGCAGAAATTGGCTCATCAGTTTGCCCGCCAAACATCATGGTGCCGAGGCAAATGGGCGAAACCTTGAGGCCGCTGCGGCCCAGTGAACGATAATCCATGATTGGTCTCCGCGGTGAAGAGAAAGAAAATAGAGCGTGGCCTTGCATGTGCAAAGTCGGTCAGAAGGAAAGCCCCCGCACCATGAGCGCAGAGGCGTAAAGGGCAAAGCCAAAGATCACATGCGACATAAGCTGAAAGCCACGCCGCTTCATAGCATCCGGAAAAGCGCTGCCCGCAATGCCAAAACCCATGCCTGGCGCAAGGATCAACCAACCGCACAAGACGGTGCTGATCCCGACAAAAAGGGCCGGACCGAGCGTAGGGGCCTGTGCCCAGCCGGGGCCACCCAACAGCAAGGTGAACGCAGCGAAGAGAACACCAACGGCATAATGGAAGATCCAACCAATCGGGAGCTCGAACGGGATCGGAACAGATTGAGCAATCGTATGGTGCATAAACCGACCGCGCAGGAGATACGCAAACCACCGCCCTGGCATCGCCCAATTGACCTTTGGGCCACCAAGGAAACGCGCTGCAAAGTTGACCCAGACATCAAAAAGAAAAGTCGTGATCACACCGATGAGGAAGGCGCGTATCGTGAAATCAAGAAAAGAGGCGCTCATGAATCTGACTATATCAGGGGAAAAGGCAGCGACCATCGTCGCCGCCAGTAAGCCTTACGGCATCAATTGTCCGCCATTCACCTCAATCACCTGCCCAATCATATAGCCAGAGAGTTGATCGGAGGCGAGGAAGAGAAAGGCGCCCGCGCATTCTTTCGCTTCAGCAAGATAGCCCATAGGCACCGTCTGACGCATCGCTTCAAGCTGCTGCGCATTTGAATAGCGTTCATGAAATGGCGTGGTGATGACCCCGGGCGCGACCGCATTCACACGGATTTTATCAGCCCATAATTCTTTCGCCATACCGCGGGTGAACGTTGAAACAAAACCTTTTGATGCGGCATAGAGCACAGCCCCGCCGCCGCCGCCGTTACGGGCGGCAATCGATGTTGTGTTGATGATGTTGCCGCCACCCTGCTTCTTCATGATGGGATGCACTTCACGCATAAAGGCCACAACAGACCATGCATTGAGATCCATCACGCGATCATAGTGCTCATCACTCATTTCAGGGAGCGGCTTACGCCCAAGCATACCGCCAGCATTATTGATAAGCACATCAATACGGCCATAAAGCGCGAGCGCCTTCGCTACGATTTGTTTCGACTGGCTGCGGTCCATCACATCGCCATGCACAAGAGCAGCCTCGCCACCCTTTGCTTGAATGCGGGCCAAGAGCGCCTTCGCTTCATCAACGCTTGCATTGTAATGAATGATGACCTTCGCGCCATTGGCCGCAAAAGCCTCAGCCGTGGCGGCACCGATGCCGGTCGAGCCACCTGTGATGAGCACAATCTTGCCCTTGAGATCGCTAATCATAGAAACGCCCTTTCACACTATAATGGCACCGTTGACGCGTAGAGATCGCGCTTGGACGTGATGGCGTCCACGACGGACGAAACAAGATGGAAGAAGCGTGATCCCGTATGTTGTATTAAAGGAAAGCAGGAACACTGACCAGCGATGAGATATGCAACACGAGCACAACCGGCTATCGTCAATGCAGAGCAAGGAAAATTGTTGCGCTGCAATAAAGGCATTATGCCTCACCAAAGAAGGCGCCTGACATTTCAAAAGTGGAGCGTTAGTTTACATCTGACCATCGTCGCGGGATAAAGTGATATGGAATTTTCTGGTTCGCCGCTGGATACAATGACAGAACATAGCCGCGTCACGCTGCAAGTGTTGGCGGATCGGCTGTCGATTTCTACGGCGACCGTCTCTCTTGCGTTACGAGGCTCGGCTCTCGTCGCTGAATCAACGCGTCAGCGTGTCCAAAATCTCGCACGCGAATTAGGCTATGTTTATAACCGATCCGCTGCAAGCCTGCGGACGTCGCGGACGAATATGCTCGGCGTCGTGTTTCACGACTTCACCAATCCGTTTTTCATGGGGCTTTTGGCATCAGTAGAAGGCGCGGTACGGGATGCCGGTCTTTCGATTGTCTTAGGGACTTATGCTGAAAATATCAGGGGCCGAGCAGGACTTTACAGCGAAAGTCTTGAGCGGCAGCAGCGTGTCCTGGAAACCTTGCGAGAATATCGCCCTGACGGAATGTTGATCTGCCCCGCTGGCGGGTCAACAGCGAGTCAATTTCAGGCTCTTCGCTTGGCTGGTATTCCGTTGGTTCAGGTCATGCGTGAAGTATCGTCTGAGCTCGATTTTGTCGGTGCCGACGAGGAAGCGGGTGTCGAGCTGGCAGTACGCCATCTCTATGAATTGGGCCATCGCCGTATTGCCATGATCGGCGGCTCACGCAAAGCGTCGACAGGAATCAATCGGCACCGCGCCTTTCGCCGGACCATGATAGCACTCGGTCTGCCAGAGGCTGAAATGTTGGTTTACGAGGGTTATGGCACGCGCGAAACCGGCTTCCGCGGCATTCAAACCCTGCTTGAAACGTCAACGCCACCCACGGCGGCAGTTTGCTTTAACGATCTCACTGCTTTCGGCGTTCTCATGGGAATGCGCCACAAAGGCCTTGAAGCAGGTCGCGATCTGTCAATTGTCGGCTGCGATGATATCAGCGAAGCCGAACAATGGTTTCCAGGCCTTACGACAATTCGTAACTATGAAGAAGAAATCGGCAAGCATGCTGCCGAGATGCTGTTAGCGCGGATCGCACAACCCAAACGCCCTAGCGAACGGCGCCTCATTCCCGTCGATTTGATCGTGCGCGGCACAACAGCGCCAATGCGCTAAATTCACTGTTTCAACACATCATAGCCAAAGGCGATTGGTGCATGATCGTCAGTCTCGATCCAGATACTTTTCGGCTGCGTATATTCAAGCAGCACATCATGTCCCGATGAACGGCCAAAACCAGAACCGCGCATTCCACCAAACGGCGATTGTACCGATAAGGTCCGATACCCATTGATCCAGACAGATCCTGCCCGCAACGCACGAGCGACACGGATGGCCCGCGTCCCTTGTCCGCTCCAGACTGCACCTGCAAGATCAAACTCACCGGCATTGGCCAAGGCAATCGCCTCATCCTCATGATCAAAAGGTGTCACGGCCAGCACAGGCCCAAAGATTTCCTCGTCAAAAATCTCCATACCCGGCTTTGCATCCGCCAAGATGGTGGGGGCCAAAAAATACCCGGATGAAAGTCCGCCGGGTCGCGCGCCACCAGCAACAAGCGCCGCCCCAGCTTCACGGGCGCGCCCAATCATGCCGCTGATCCGCTCAAATTGCCGTGCGCTATGAAGAGGACCAATTTCTGTCGCATCATCCCGCGGCAAACCCACCCGCAATCGGCTTGCTGCATCTTTAAGTGCGTTTACAACAATATCATGCACTGATCGTTCAACGAGGAGGCGTGATCCCGCTGTGCAGCTTTGCCCTGCTGCAGCAAAAATAGCGCCCTGCGCTGCTTTAACCGCACGTGCCAGATCACAATCGGCAAAGATGACATTTGCTGATTTACCCCCCAATTCAAGAAGAGCAGGACGCCCAGCACTCCCCGCCAAGGCAGCGACTTTACGACCCGTTGCGACAGACCCGATAAAGACGGCTTTGCCACACAAGGGATTATCAACCAGCGCTGCACCGGTGCGTGCGCCACCGACGAGCACATTCAATGCGCCTGCCGGAACACCCGCTTCACGCGCGAGTGCGGCAAGCATCACAGATGTCACCGGCGTCCATTCAGATGGTTTGAGAATAACGGCATTGCCAGCCGCAAGCGCCGGCGCAATCTGCCAACCCGCCGTGAAAATGGGTGCGTTCCACGGCGTCATTTGCACGATAGTGCCGAGGGGTTCACGCTCGACAACATTCAGATGTGATGTGGGAACAGGAACGACGCGCCCTTCAATCTTATCGGCCCAGCCAGCATAATAGGTGAACATATCGGCGACTTTCGCCACCTCAGCGCGGCAGTCGCGAATAGGCTTACCAGCAATATGGGATTCAGCCTGTGCTAAAATTTCTGCGTCACGCCGAACGAGGCGACCAAGTTCAAAAAGAATCGCACCGCGTGCCGATGCACTGAGCTTACGCCAAGCAGCGCCTCCCTTCTGGGCCGCTTCATGCGCTTGTCGCGCCAATGCTTCACCGGCCTCACGATAAGACGCAATTTCGGCTTCATTCGATGGATCAATCAGCGTAAACGCCTCGCCCGCACCAGCGATGTAATCGCCTCCAATAAAGCTCTCAATCCGGTAAGGCTGGTTCATACACGCGCTCCTGCAAACGGCACCATGCGGTTGAAATCCTCAGTATCATTAAGCGCTCCCTTGC
>VERN01000160.1 GCA_018882635.1 Beijerinckiaceae bacterium
TTCCTACACCGGCGACCAGCCGACGCTCGACACGATGCACAAGGATCTTTACCGCGCGCGTGCGGCGGCTTTGTCGATGATCCCGACCTCAACGGGCGCTGCGAAAGCCGTCGGTCTCGTGCTGCCGGAACTCAATGGCAAGCTCGACGGTTTCGCCATGCGTGTGCCGACACCGAACGTCTCGGTTGTCGATCTGAAGTTCATCGCCAAGCGCGGCACGACGAAGGATGAAGTCAACGCGGCGATCAAGGCAGCGGCTGAAGGTCCGCTCAAGGGCGTGCTGGGCTTCACCAACGCGGCGAATGTGTCGATCGATTTCAACCATGATCCGCATTCCTCGATCTTCCACATGGATCAGACCAAGGTGATGGACGGCAATTTCGTCTCGATCCTGTCTTGGTATGACAATGAGTGGGGCTTCTCGAACCGCATGGCGGACACGGCTGTTGCGATGGGCAAGCTTCTCTAAGGGAGGCTGGCATGACGAGCCCTTTCAAGACGCTCGACGACGCACAATTGGATGGTCAACGCGTTCTCGTGCGCGTTGATCTCAATGTGCCGATGGAAAATGGGGCGGTGTCAGACGCCACGCGCATTGAGCGCGTGCTGCCGACAATCCGTGAGATTTCTGACAAGGGCGGCAAGGTGATCCTGCTCGCCCATTTCGGCCGTCCCAAAGGGCGTGATCTCAAGGACAGCTTGGCCCCTGTCGCCAAAGCCGTTGAACAGCATCTTGGTAAAGCCGTTGCCTTTGCCGATGATTGCATTGGTGAGGCCGCCCAAAAGGCGGTCGATGCCATGAAGAAGGGTGACGTGCTTCTTCTCGAAAACACGCGCTTCCATCCGCAGGAAGAAAAGAACGATCCTGACTTCACGAAAGCACTGGCCGCCAATGGCGATCTTTTTGTGAATGATGCGTTCTCGGCGGCGCATCGCGCGCATGCGTCGACGGAAGGGCTCGCGAAAATTCTACCGGCCTATGCGGGACGGACGATGCAGGCCGAGATCGAAGCCTTGTCCAAGGCGCTCGAGAAGCCAGAGCGTCCCGTCGCGGCGGTCGTGGGTGGCGCGAAAATCTCGACGAAGCTCGAGCTCCTCGGCAATCTCGTCAAGAAAGTCGATATTCTGATTATCGCTGGTGGCATGGCGAACACATTCCTCGCGGCGCAAGGCAAGGCCATCGGCAAATCATTATGCGAGAAGGATCTCCTCGACACGGCCCGATCCATTTTGGCAGAAGCCGCAAAGGCGCAGTGTGAAATTGTGCTGCCGCAGCAAGTCGTCGTCGCCAAGGAATTCAAGGCCGGTGCAGCAAGCCGCATCGCAACGGCCGATGATGTGCATGATGATGAAATGATCCTCGACATCGGGCCTGATGAAGCCTGTCGGATCGCGGGCATTTTGGCACGTGCGAAAACGCTCGTTTGGAACGGCCCGTTCGGCGCGTTCGAAATCGCGCCCTTTGACAAGGGCACGGTTGCGGTAGCGCAGGATGCCGCGCGATTGACGCGTGAAGGCAAAATTCTCTCCGTCGCCGGTGGTGGCGATACGGTGTCAGCTCTTAATCATGCCCATGCGGCTGATGATTTCACTTATGTCTCGACGGCGGGCGGCGCGTTCCTCGAATGGCTTGAGGGCAAGGCGCTGCCGGGCGTTGAAGTGCTTCGCAAGAAATAAACTCAGGGAAGGATCAAACCATGGCGCGCATCACTCTGCGACAGCTTCTCGACCACGCGGCCGAACATGATTACGGCGTGCCGGCCTTCAACATCAACAATATGGAGCAGGCGCTCGCGATCATGGCAGCGGCCAGCGCGGTGGATGCACCGGTGATCATTCAAGCATCGCGCGGTGCGCGCCAATATGCGCATGACGTGATGCTGAAGCACATGATGGACGCCGTCACGGAAATCTATCCGCAGATCCCGGTGTGCGTGCATCTGGATCATGGCAACAATGCTGCGACATGCATGACGGCGATCCAAGCCGGTTTCACCTCGGTGATGATGGATGGTTCGCTCAAGGAAGACGGCAAGACACCGGCTGATTGGGATTACAATGTCGGCGTCACGAAGCAGGTCGTCGACATGTCGCATCTCGGCGGCATCTCGGTCGAAGGTGAGCTTGGTGTGCTGGGCTCGCTCGAAACCGGCATGGGCGACAAGGAAGACGGCCATGGCGCTGAAGGTAAGTTGTCGCATGATCAATTGCTGACGAACCCGAAGGAAGCGGTCGAATTCGTGCGCGCGACCAAGGTGGACGCGCTCGCTATTGCGATGGGTACGTCGCATGGCGCTTATAAATTCTCCCGCAAGCCGGATGGCGCCATTCTCGCAATGAATGTCATCGAAGAAATCCACCGCCTGCTGCCGAACATGCATCTTGTGATGCATGGGTCGTCCTCGGTGCCGCAGGATTTGCAGGACATCATCAACGCCTATGGCGGCAAGATGCCGCAAACGTGGGGCGTGCCGGTGGAAGAAATCCAGCGCGGCATCAAGCATGGCGTGCGCAAGATCAATATCGACACTGACAACCGCATGGCGATGACCGGACAGATCCGCAAAATCCTCGCCGAGCATCCGGGCGAATTCGATCCGCGCAAATATCTGAAGCCTGCGATGGAAGCGATGACGAAGCTCTGCAAGCAGCGCCTCGAAGAGTTCAACACGGCCGGGCAGGCCTCGAAGATCAAGCGTGTCCTGACCCTTTCGGACATGGCGGCCCGCTACGCCAAGGGCGAGCTTGATCCGAAGTTCAGCTGAACGGCTGATATCCTCAAAGCCCCGCTCCGGCGGGGCTTTTCTTTTGTGTCCTCTCCGGCCCGATTGCGCTCGGGCAAGGCTTCGGGGTAAGCCTCAGCCATGTCGAATCAGGCCCGCCTTGTTCTGTTCACGCCGTTTGAGCCCGATGCGGCCAGCTTGCCGCAGGCGCTGGCAGCGGCCTTTGATGCGGCGGCGATTGATGCCGTGATCCTGCGCCTGCCGGAGACCGATGACCGTTCGCGGATCAACCTTGCCAAGGCGGTTGCGCCCATCGTGCAGGGCAAGGGCGCGGCGTTGATGCTCGCGGGCTATCCCGAACTCGTCGCGCGGTCCGGGGCTGATGGCGCGCATGTGACAGGGCTCGATGCCGTTGGCCCGGCGCTTGAGATTTTGCGCGGGCAAGAGCGCATGTGTGGGGTTGGCGGCTTGCCAGCGCGGCATGATGCGATGGAAGCGGCGGAACTCGGCACTGATTATGTGATGTTTGGTGAGCCGCGCGCTGATGGTTCGGTGCCGCCGCTCTCAGGCGTGATTGAGCGGGCGCAATGGTGGGCGGAGCTCTTCCACGTGCCGTGCGTCGCTTATGCGCCCTCGCTTGAGGATGTCGCGGCGCTTGCGGCGACCGGCGCAGAATTCGTGGCGCTGGGTGATTATGTCTTCCGTGCCGAGATCGGCATCAGTGAAGCGGTGAAGCAGGCGGCCGCAGCCCTCGCCGAAGCGGATGCACCAGCCCCATGAAGGCGCTGCGCGTCAGCCTCGCGGCTGTCATGCTGGCTGCTACTGCACCTGTTCTGGCGCAAACCAAATTGCCGCCGCCCAAAACCTTGCCCATGCCGCAATCAACGCAGCGTTTGCCAGCGGGTGATGGTGATAAGGCTTATGCCGCTTACCAATTGGGGCTTTATCGTGAGGCGATGCAGGAGGCGAATGCCCGCATCAAGGCCAATCCGAAAGATGGCCCCGCTTACACGCTGATCGGTGAACTCTACGCCAAAGGACTCGGCGTTAAGCCTGACAGCGCGAAGGCGGTGCAGAATTATCAGAAGGCGGCTGATGTCGGCGACGCGCAGGGCCAATACGCGTTGGCGATGCTGAAGCTTGAAGGGCAAGGCACGCCAAAGGATCAGCCCGGTGCCAAGATTTTGCTGGAAGCCTCAGCGCCAAAGGTGGCGGCCGCGTCCTATGCGCTTGGCTTGATGCTGCTGACGGATGGCAAACCAGATTCAGATCGGCGCGCTGTCACCTTGTTCCAAGATGCGGCGCTGCGTGGCGATGCCGATGCGCAATATGGCCTCGCGGTTTTATACAAAGAGGGCCGCGGCGTTCCCAAAAACCCGGCCGATGCTGCGCTGTGGATGGCGCGCGCGGCGCTTAGCAAAAACATCGCCGCTGAAACCGAATATGGCGTGATGCTGTTCAATGGCGAAGGGGTCGCCAAGAACGAGCAGGCCGCGGCGGCCATGTTCCGCCGTGCTGCTGAGAAGGGCGGGGCCGTGGCGCAGAACCGCCTCGCGCGGCTCTATTTCGCTGGCCGCGGCGTGCGGCGCGACCTCGTGGAGGGGGCGAAATGGTATATCCTCTCGCTCTCTCAAGGCCTCAAGGACCCATGGCTGGAAGATGCCATGCGGGAGCTAACCCCTGGCGAGCGGCGTCAGGCGGATGAAGCCGTCCAGCGCTTCCTGAGCCCCTGATCCGCTCTCCTCCGGCTTGACCTGCGCTCCCCCGCATGGGACGAGCATCGCCCGGCGGCCTCCTTCTGGACCGGTCGCCTCGCTGTTTGATGCCGGAGTGCCTGCCCATGATCCGTTCTCCCCAGATGACCGTGATGGTCGATGCGGTGATGAAGGCCGCACGTGGCCTGCGCCGCGATTTTGGCGAGGTCGAACAATTGCAGGTCTCGCGCAAGGGTCCGGGCGATTTCGTTTCAACGGCCGATCACAAGGCAGAGAAGGCGCTGCACGAAGCGCTTTTAAAAGCGCGCCCCGATTATGGTTTCGTGATGGAAGAAGCTGGCATTGTCGAAGGCAAAGACAAAGCCCATCGCTGGCATATCGATCCGCTCGACGGCACCATCAATTTTCTGCATGGCATCCCGCATTTCTGCGTGTCGCTCGCGCTGGAGCGCGAAGGCACGATCGTGGCTGGCGTGATCTATGATCCGATCAAGGATGAGCTTTTCATTGCTGAGCGTGGCAAGGGCGCGTTCGTCAATAATCGCCGTATTCGCGTGGCGGCGCGTGATCGTGTCGCTGATGCCGTGTTTGCCACCGGCATCCCGACACTTGGCCGTCCTCATCATCAAGAATTCCAAGGTCTCCTTGGCAAAGTCATGGCGCAATGCTCCGGCGTGCGTCGCTTCGGTTCGGCTGCGCTTGATCTCGCTTATGTCGCGGCTGGCCGTTACGACGGCTATTGGGAGCGGGGACTGAATAGCTGGGATATGGCCGCAGGTGCCATCCTCGTGAAGGAAGCAGGCGGTTACATCAGCGACATGAACGGCACGGATTTTACACCGGCTACAAGCGACGTGGTGTGTGGCAACGAAGCCATGCACAAAGCGCTGCTTGCGATGGTCAAGCTTCCCGCCTCTTGATCATCCGGGCGCGGGCAGCAAACATGGGTGCGGAAGGGTCATCATGAGCTTCACATCCACGCCGTTGCGCGAAAGGCTGAGTCAGCCCCGGATCTACCTGTTGCGGATGGCGGTGTTCGTCGTCCTCGCCGGCTTTATCGCTTTCATTCTCTACAAGCCGATCTGGGAGGCGTTTCTCGCCAATCCGGGTTTGAATGCGCTCATCATCGCAGTGCTATTGATCGGCATTTTGCTCAGCTTCCGGCAGGTGACGCGGCTTTTCCGAGAAATTGCATGGGTGAATGGCTGGTCTTTGGGTGCCACGGTTCCCCGCCCAACAATCCATGCGCCGGAATTATTGCAGCCGCTGGCGATCTTGTTGACCCGTTCCGGTCCGGGGCGCGGTCTCACCACGCTGTCCTTACGTGCAGCGCTCGACTCTGTCGCGCTGCGTCTCGATGAAGCGCGCGATATTGGCCGTTATCTCACCGGGCTTCTGGTGTTTCTCGGTTTGCTTGGCACATTCTGGGGCTTGCTTGAAACCGTGGGCTCGGTGGGGCGCGTTATTCAAACGATGAAGGGCGGCGCAGACGCCTCTTTAATGTTTGATGAGTTGAAATCGGGTTTGGCAGCGCCTTTGAGCGGCATGGGGATTTCGTTTTCATCCTCGCTGTTTGGTCTGGCTGGATCCCTCGTGCTCGGCTTTCTCGATTTGCAAGCGGGGCAAGCGCAAAATCGTTTTTATCAAGAGCTGGAAGATTGGTTGAGCGAAGCGGTGCTCGACGTATCTGATGCGCTTGAAACGCCCGCTGAACGCCTCGCGCAAATTGAGGCCGCTGTTGAATCGATTCGTCAGACATTGCCGCCGGGTGAAGCGGTGGCCAGCTTGGCGCAAGGTGTGCAGGCGATGGTTGAGCATATGCGGGCCGAACAGCAAATGCTGCGCGATTGGGTTGAAGCGCAGGCTTTGCGCGATCAGGAAGTGAAAAATCTCATTGCCCGTTCGCTTGAAAGACTGAAGCCGTGAGACATAAGACATGAGTTTGAGGCGCTCACGTCGGGGTCAGCGGACGGTCGATTACTGGCCCGGCTTCGTCGATGCGCTGTCAACGCTGGTGCTGGCCATTGTCTTTCTGTTGTCCGTTTTCGTGATGGTGCAGTTTTTTCTGAGCCAGCAGGTGACGGATAAGGATACGGCACTCCAAAAGCTCAATCGGCAAATTAGCGAGCTCACCGATCTTCTCGCGCTTGAGCGGGTTAATCGTCGCACGGCTGAGGATAATCTCTCGCAATTATCAACGACCTTGCGCGCGCTTGAGGCGGAGCGCAATCGCCTGTTGGGCGTCGCCGATTCACAGGCAGGCCAAGCGGCCGATGCGGCGGGGCGGGCTGGCACGCTCGGCCAGCAATTGGCGAATGAAAAAGAAGTTTCCGCTCGCGCCCTTGCCCAGGT
>VERN01000161.1 GCA_018882635.1 Beijerinckiaceae bacterium
GTATTGCCTGTAACCGCCACAGACAGCGAAGTCGTATAGCGGCTTTTAGTAACTGCGACAGCAATATCGAAGGCACCCCCTTCCGGCACCTTGGCTCTGCCCGAAAGCCTTGTGATAATGCCCATTGGCACATTTATGATGGCAAGTTTTAAACTTTGCCCACCCACCTTTAATGTAACCTGATCTTGGCCTTCTCTGAATGCATTATCGCTTTTGATAGGTATGGAGATCCTGAAACTGGATTTTCCGGGTGGAACAATAATCTTGCCCAAATTGGTATTCCAGTGAACACCATTAGAAAATGCCCACGTCCACCGTTCTCTTAAATCACGTCCAGCATCAACAAGGCCGATAGCAAATTCAGTATTCTGTCGAACGCCCTTCGCTAGACTCACATTAATGATAAAGGTCCCACCCTCGCCCACCGCACGCCGTACTGTTGTTAGCCGCGTCACGCGTGCGGCATTTGCAGCCACATTAACAAGCCGTTTTTCGCTTACCTGATCTTCGTCTATTTCCGAAACATCGTTGAGATAAAGACCAGGCGATAAAATAAATTCGTCGCTGTCTTCGTCATTGATCGGTCTTGAAATTGTGAAATCTGCAACATTTGGCGGGATCACAAGCATTCCCGTCTCGGGGTCAAGAATGACGCCATTTGAGAATTCCAAGCCGGCGTCAAACAGATCAACTACGTTAGGTGCCCAAGCAATACTCGCATAGGTTGTTATTTTTTGTGGCTTCAAAACAGCCTTAAAGACGAGGAAACCGTCTTTAATCGGATCTGTAGAAAAAACTTCATAAATTTCCGCTAGATTCTCAGACATCTCGACCCTCCAGCATTTGTTTTGTTTTTTACATTTGGTTCTTGGTAAATTTTTTCAGCAATGCGACAAAAAATCGCAATATCTGGGATTGAAATATTTTTATTATACACGCTATGCGCGCATTACTTCACTAAACTAATTAAACTAAAAAACCGGGCTTTGGGGCCCGGTTTTTATTGAATTATATATCGCAAAATTTCTTTCAGTGGTTGATTTTTTCACGCTTCTGATCGGGCGGCACCGCTTCGTCTGCCAACGCTGAGATCGCGTCTTTCAAACTCATCATGGTTTGGTCAGGTGAACCGAGACGACGCATTGACACTGTCGCTTCCGCGGCCTCTTTGCGTCCCACAACAAGGATCACAGGCACTTTGGCAAGTGAGTGTTCGCGCACTTTGTAGTTGATCTTCTCATTGCGCGCATCAAGCTCAGCGCGCAGCCCCGCACGTTTCAAGGCAGCCACCGCATCACGCGCATAATCATCAGCATCCTGCGTAATCGTGCAGACCATCACTTGTGTCGGCGCGAGCCAGAGCGGGAAATGGCCGGCAAAATGCTCGATGAGAATACCGGCAAAGCGCTCCATCGATCCGCAAATAGCGCGATGGATCATCACCGGCACCGTCTTCTCGCCACTATCGGCGATGTAGAACGCACCGAAACGCTCCGGCAGATTGAAATCGACCTGCGTCGTACCGCATTGCCAATCACGCCCAATCGCATCGCGCAGCACATATTCGAATTTAGGGCCATAGAACGCGCCCTCACCCGGATTAATGCTGGTCTCGATCAAACCGCCTGATTGCGCTTTGATTTTTTCAAGCACGCGCATCATCACGGTTTCGGCACGATCCCAAAGCTCGTCCGAACCGACGCGCTTTTCCGGACGCGTTGATAATTTGACGACGATCTTGTCGAACCCAAAATCGGCATAGGTCGACAAAATGAGATCATTGATCGCAAGGCATTCGGCTTCCATCTGCTCGTCGGTGCAGAAAATATGCGCATCATCTTGCGTGAAGCCGCGCACGCGCATGAGGCCATGCAAAGCGCCCGATGGCTCATAGCGATGCACCGCGCCAAACTCGGCAAGACGCATGGGCAGATCGCGATAAGATTTCAAACCATGCTTGAAGATCTGCACATGGCCGGGGCAATTCATCGGCTTCAAGGCGAAGATGCGTTGATCGGCCTCTTCATCATCAGGATGGGTGAAGGCATGGGCGGATTTCACCGCGAACATGTTCTCCTGATACCAGCCCCAATGGCCCGACGTCTCCCACAGCGATTTATCAAGAAGCTGCGGCGCATTGACTTCATCATAGCCAAGTTTGTTCAGCCGGCGGCGCATATAAGAGATCAGCTGTTGAAACAGTGTCCATCCCTTCGGATGCCAGAACACTGTGCCGGGGCCTTCTTCTTGGAAATGGAACAGGTCCATTTCACGGCCCAAGCGGCGGTGATCGCGTTTTTCCGCCTCCTCGAGCTGATGAAGATAAAGATCGAGATCTTCCTTCTTGGCGAAGGCGGTTGCGTAGATACGCGTCAGCATCGGGTTGTTGCTATCGCCGCGCCAATAAGCGCCTGCCACTTTCATCAATTTGAACGCGTCACCAATCTTGCCCGTCGATGTCATATGCGGGCCACGGCAGAGATCGAACCAATCGCCCTGCTTATAGATTTTGACGCTCTCATGTTCAGGAATGGCGTCAACGAGTTCAACTTTGAACGCTTCGCCCTTTTCCTTGAACACGCGCTTGGCTTCATCGCGCGACCAAACTTCCTTGGTGAAGGGCTTATCCCGCGCAATGATCTTGCGCATCTCCGCTTCGATTGCGGCAAAGTCTTCCGGCGTAAAGGGCTCGTTGCGGAAGAAATCGTAATAGAACCCGTTCTCAATGACGGGGCCGATGGTCACCTGCGTGCCGGGCCAGAGATTTTGCACGGCTTCAGCCAGCACATGCGCCGCATCATGGCGGATCAACTCCAGCGCGCGCGGATCGTCGCGGTTCACGAATTCGATCTTGGCATTCTTTTCGATCGGATCGGCCAGATCGGTCAGAACACCATCAAGCGCCATGGCGACCGTGCGCTTGGCGAGCGACGGGGAAATCCCCTTGGCGATATCGAGGCCTGTAATGCCCACGGGAAATTCGCGGACAGCGCCATCGGGAAAAGTGAGGTGAAGCATGGTCTCATCTCCTGGCTCACTCCTGCGAACCACGCAGGTAAGCCTCGGGCTCTGGGGGTCACGTCCGAGGCGGGGAGCCCTTGTCCACAGCCTCGCAGCGAATCGCCGGGCCGGGGTTCGTCGACCGCCACAGCCCGAAGCGCCACGGTCTAGACCAGGAGGCCCCCTCCGGCAAGGTTTCTGGCACGAAATCAAGCCCTTCGGTGCCCCAAGGCTGGCAGCGACAAATGCGTGCAAGCCCCATCCAACCGCCCGCCCAAAGGCCAAAACGCTGGATGGCCTCGTCGGTATAGGACGAACAAGAGGGCAAATGGCGGCATTGCCGGCCCATCAGGCCGGAAAGGGTCACCTGATAGCCTCGGATCGCATAATGGGCGAATTGCCGCGGCCAAGCTAAGGCCGAATGATGGCGGCGTTCCAAATTCTGCCTCATTTACCTCAAAGGTAGAGAAAGGTTGCACCAGTCGCTCGAAACCTGTAGCCCGAACATCCCCGGGAGGCCAATGCTTCGGCAAAGCCTCTCCCTACGGAATGGACAGAATGCGAATTACCCTTTCCGCCAGCCTTGCGTCGACTGTGTTTGCGCTGGCCGGACTGACAAGTGCGAGTTCTTTCGCCCAGACCGCTGCGAAACCGGCATCGGCGCCTGCTGCGCAGGCCGCCCCGGTTGATATGGGCGGTCCGCGTTGGCTGTTGCCGACGTCGTTCGAGGATAAGGGCTGGTTGGTGACGGTGAAGGGCAACTTCCTCGTCTCGCCGAACTTCCCCGGTTCGAACAATTACAGTTTCTCCTTCTATCCCTCGCTCTCCGTGCGTCGGACGAACGACCCCTCGCGCTTTGGCGCACCCGATGATGGCATTTCGATCGGCATTTACGGTGATGAGCCGCATTGGACGATTGGTATCGTCGGTCGTTATCAGCAGGGCCGTTATGTCACCGACAATGGCGCTCTCGCGGGCATTCAAGATGCGCGTTGGGCTGCTGAGCCCGGAATCTATGGCGAGTATTGGTTATTGCGCGATCAGCTGCGCTTCCGCGGTGAGGTCCGTTACGGCTTTTACGGCTATAACGGGTTTGTAGGCCGCCTCGGTGCTGACGTTGTGCAGAATTGGGGTCGCTTTGCTGTATCCGCTGGCCCGCGCTTAGCGCTTGGCGGCTCAGATTATATGCAGACCTATTATGGCGTGTCCGCGCAAGACGCGCAGAACAACAAGCTCGTCACGCCTTATAAGGCCGATCCGGGCGTGGTGTCGGTCGGCGCTGCTGCGGCCGCCTATTATGTTATCAATGATAATTGGTCGACGACGGTTTACGCCAATTACGACCGTCTGGTCGGCTCAGCGCAGGCCTCGCCAATTGTGCGGACCTTTGGCTCGCCGAACCAATTCACCTTCGGCACAATGCTCAACTACAGCTTCGCCGTCGGCCAGCCGCCGAAATAAGGCAGCTCAGACAGGACAAAGAAAAAGCGGCCTCAGGCCGCTTTTTTGTTGTCGATCTGGTCGAGCGCATCGACCACGGCATCAAACGTCAGAAGGGTCGAGGCGTGGCGCGCCTTGTACTCCCGCACCGGCTCGAGCACCGCGCAATCTGACCATTTGCCGTCCGGCGCCGGGCCATTCTCCTTCAACATCGCCCGCATCCGGTCGCGAAGCGCCCTGAGCTCGGCGGGGGTCGCCCCAATAATGTGGTGCGCCATGATGGAGGATGAGGCCTGCCCGAGCGCGCATGCCTTCACCTCATGCGCAAAATCCGACACGACCCCATCGGCCACCTTCAAATCAACCGTCACGGTCGAACCGCACAGCTTTGAATGCGCTGTGGCGCTGGCATCAGGCTCGGCAAGCCGCCCAATCCGCGGAATATCGGCAGCGAGTTCAAGGATCCGGCGATTATAGATGTCATTGAGCATGGTTCCGTATATATAGAATGCCTCGACCCAAAAATCGACCACCGCGCCAGTGGTCCAGTCCGGTCTTTTGCGCGTATGATCCTCAGTCAATGCAGGAGGCGCGCTATGGATGCCGTCGTGACCCCGTTCTCGAACCTTCGCAAAACCGAAGCTGCCGAACTTCCGCGCCCGTCGCGCGAAGAGGCGGAAGCGGCCGTGCGCACCCTCATTCGATGGGCGGGCGACAATCCGGACCGTGAGGGCCTCCTTGAGACGCCGAAGCGTGTCGCCAAGGCCTATGAGGAATTGTTCGCCGGTTACGCCAAGGACCCGGCCGAAATCCTGGCCAAGACCTTCCAAGAGGTCTCGGGCTATGACGACATGGTGCTGGTGAAGGACATTCCCTTCCACACCCATTGCGAGCATCACATGGTGCCGTTCGTCGGCGTCGCCCATATCGCCTATTTCCCGTCTGAAGGCGTGGTTGGCCTCTCAAAGCTTGCCCGCGTTGTGGATGCCTATGCCCGCCGCCTGCAGACGCAGGAGACGATGACGGCCCAGATCGTCGGTGCAATTGACGAAGCCTTAAAGCCGCGCGGCATCGCCGTGTTGATCGAGGCCGAGCATATGTGCATGTCGATGCGCGGCATCCAGAAACAGGGTGCGACGACGGTGACAACGCAATTCACCGGGATCTTCCGTGATGATCCGGCTGAACAGACGCGTTTCCTCTCGATGATCCGCGGTTTCTCCAGCCGCTAAATCCCATCGCAATATCCCTTGCCAATCGGCATGAGGCGGGGCATTCGTCCCGCCTAAGGGAGACGTCGATGGCCGCCAATCATGACATTGAGGAAGGCACCGCCTTCGCGCCAAAATTCGGCGCGGATGGATTGATCACGGCTGTCGCGGTGGACGATGCCTCCGGCGAAATCTTGATGGTCGCGCATATGAATGCGGACGCTTTGACGCGCACGCTCAACGAAGGCCGCGTCTGGTATTGGTCCCGCTCCCGCCAAGCCCTGTGGCTCAAGGGCGAAACCTCAGGCCAAATTCAAACCCTCGTCGAAATGCGCGTCGATTGCGATCAGGATTGTCTCATCGTGAAAGTGCGCGTCGGTGGTGATGGCGGCGCCTGCCACACCGGACGCACGACCTGCTTTTATCGTCGCGTTGAAAATGGCGTTGATGGTCCGCGCCTTGTCTTCATCTAGCAGAACGCGAACATAGCCCCTGCTCACGCCGTCGCGATGTAATCACGCATGGCCTGACTTTCGGCTTCCATTTCAGCAAGCCTGAGCTTCACCGCATCACCAATCGAGACGAGGCCAGCCAAGTGCTCGCCTTCCAACACGGGAACATGGCGGAAGCGTCCAATTGTCATCTGCTCCATTAATTCATGGAGAGATGTTTGCGGCCGACACATCACAACATCGGCTGTCATATGTTTCGAGACGGCATCATCCAGCGCACCGATACCAGCGACAAGCGCCCGCACGATATCGCGTTCTGACAAGATGCCGAGCACCTCGCCGTCAGCCCCCGTCACGACAAGAGCCCCAATCCGTTTTTCACCGAGCGATCGTGCCGCTTCCAACAAGGTGCGGTGGAGCGCGATCGTATGAACTGCTTTGCCTTTGGATGCGAGTATGCGCGCGACGCTCATCAAAGCCTCCTCTTGCGATCGAGACCGGCTCCGGCAAAGGCATCATTGGTGCGGCATGACACTTTCACGTGGCCGGCCTTCACGAACCGCAAGTCTGCGCCGCAAGTGCGTATTGGTCAACGCCAAGGATCGAACAGTCGGAAACCGAACAACCCACCGCAGAAC
>VERN01000162.1 GCA_018882635.1 Beijerinckiaceae bacterium
GCCATGGCAAGGATATTTCACGACCGCGTGAAGCCAAGGATGCTGATCTTGAAACGGCGGCTGCCGCGGCAGGCGGTGTCACCTGTTTTATTCCCTATCTGATGGCGACCGAACCTTACGAGACATTATTTGATGATGTTCGCGCTGTGACAGAGCAGGGCGCGCGCATCGACTTTGGCTATCATTTCGTGATTTCAACGGAAGATCAGTTGAAAGGCGTGCCCGGTTATATTGAGCGTAACGGCGTGCCGAGCTTTAAGATTTTTATGAATAATCGCGGCGGTGAAGGCGCGCGTCTCGGTTTGCCGGACATTGATGATGGTTTCTTGTTCCGCCTGTCCGAATTAGCCGCAGAATATGGCGGCATGGTTTGCCCGCATCCTGAAACAATTGAATTAGCATGGACGCTGCGCGATCGGCTCAAAAAGCAAGATCCCGATGGTAAGGGCGGCCTCAAAACTTGGAATGAATCGCGGCCACCTTTTGTTGAAGCGGATGCAGTGCAGCGTGCATCTTATATTGCATGGAAAGCAGGCGCGCCCCTTTACGTGGTCCATACGAGTTCGGCGGAAGCGCTTGATGCAGGCTTGCGCTTGCGAGAAGCGGGGGCTGATGTCTTTTTTGAAACCTGCCCGCATTATCTCACGCATGATGTATCCTGGGAGGGCGGCGATATAGGGAAAATCAATCCGCCGCTAAGAACGCGTGAAGATTGTGATTATTTGTGGGATGCGATTTCCGATGGCACGTTCGACACGATTGGAACCGATCACATTCATCGTGATTTGAGCGCCAAAAATGGTGGCATTTGGAACGCATCGCCCGGATGCCCGGGTTTAGAAACCTTGTTGCCCATCCTGATCAGCGAAGGCTACCACAAACGGGGCATCCCCCTTGAACGCATCGCGGAGCTCACGGCAACAAATGTCGCCGACATTATGGGATTGTGGACGCGGAAGGGTCGCATCGCACCGGGATTGGATGCCGACTTTGCGATCGTAGATCCGGATGCTGAATGGACGGTGTCGCGGGATAAGGTTGTGTCGAGCGCCGGTTATTCGATCTATGAAGGCTGGCGGTTACGCGGCAAAGTGTTGCACACGATGGTGCGCGGTCGTTTCGTAATGCGTGATGGCGTGCTGGATGATAGCGCCGTTGGCACGGGACGCTTCCAAACGCGCGCGTTATAATGATCAGCTGAGGGCGTTGATCTCGGCGATTGCTTCGGCAATTGTCATCACGGGGGAGACGGGTCGCAAAGCGTCGATGGCTGTTTTATGCGTTTCAGCAGAAAACGCGGCGCATCCATCTTCCAGAACAACCGTCTCGAAATCACGAACATGGCAATCGCGCACTGTCGAAGCGACGCCGCCATTGGTGACAATGCCGCAGACATAGATCTTTTCGATCCCGGTCTTCCGTAGCACCCATTCAAGACGCGTCATATAAAAAGCGGAATAGGCGATTTTTTCGACGGCAAGATCTGCAGGCTGCAATTCATCAACAAGCGCATGCCCCCAGCTGCCGGGGGCGAAATCGCCCTTACGCAAGAAGGGCCGCAATTGTTTGAGATGGGGTGAGATAAGCGGCTCACCACCCTTTGCGGGGACGAGGGTGAATTGTGTTGAAATGATCCACCCACCTTGACGCCTTAATGCATCGGCAAGTGGCTTTACGCGCGAGGGAAGCGCGGCAATCGCCGGTGCGCCCTGACCGCCCCGCGCATAGGCCCCGTCGGGGTGGAGAAAATCATTCTGTAGATCAACAATCAGAAGCGCTGTTTTTGATGCTGGAATCTGTTTCATCGTGCACGCTCAATGATGACGTTACCGAGCTGGTCGATCCGCGCTTGAAGGCCAGGATCAACCACTGTTGTGGCGTCGGGTTGTTCGAGGATCGCAGGGCCCTGGATAATCTCGCCCACCGGAATATCGAGGCGTGACCAAATCGCAGTCTCAAGCCAAGCTTGGCCGAACCAAACTTTCCGTGTTCCGCGATGGGCCGCTTTTTTATCTGTCGCTTGTGGTGCGAGGGCGGTGAGATCGAACGCAGGACGACGGCCAATTGCAGCTGTTCTCAGCGTCACAATGCGCATGGGAATGCCGGGCAGCAAACGGCTGAATGAGGCACGGTAAGCGGTCTCAAAGGCCTGCTGAATGATCGACGCATTAATGCCGGTTGTTCCCTGAACCAAAGAAACAGGCAGCGGGACTGCTATTGTGTGCGTTTGCCCAATATAATGCATATCGAGTTCATAAACGATGTCGATCCGGTCAACGGCGACGCCAGCCGAAGAAACGATCGCTTCAGCTGCGCGACCTTCGCTGACCATTAGTCGGTCGAGCGCACCAGCATCGAGACTGTCGAGCATCCAATTTACCGTGCGCACTTGATCGTGCCGCAAATCGGCAATGACGCAGCCAAGCGCCGATGTAATACCGGGAAACCGCGGAACGAGTGCTGATTTCAGACCGACATCTTGGACAAGCGCGCCTGCATGCAAAACCCCGCCGCCGCCAAAGGGCATGAGCGCAAAATTGGCGGGATCATGTCCGCGTTCAATAGAAACCAACCGGATTGCGCCAGCCATGCGCGCATTCGCAACGCGGACAATGGCCTCTGCCGCCGCCATAACATCAAGGCCGAGGGGTTGAGCGATATGATTGGCGATTGCCGCTTTTGCAGCCTCAACATCAAGCCGCGCAAGTTTACCGCCAATCGGACGATCGGCATTAATGCGGCCGAGAACGACATTGGCGTCAGTGAGGGTAGGGCGGTCATTGCCTTGCGCGTAGCAGACAGGCCCCGGCCGTGAGCCCGCGCTTTCCGGGCCAACTTGCAAGAGACCACCCTTGTCGACATGGGCGATCGAACCGCCACCTGCACCAATCGTCGAAATCTCAATCATCGGAGTGCGGATGACGAGACCAAAATCAATTGTTGTTTGTGCGGCGAGCACAGAACGTCCATCGGCAATCAATGAGACATCAAAGGATGTGCCACCGAGATCACCCGTAATGACATTCGAAAAACCGGCGGATTTTGCAATTTCGGCCGCCGCAATCACGCCTGCAGCGGGGCCTGATAATGCCGTGCGAATTGGCAAGCGGCGTGCGGTCGCCGTCGACATCACACCGCCATTGGATTGAACAATATGGAACTGACCCTTGAAACCGTCTGCGTCGAGCGCGTCCTGCAATTTGCCAAGATAGGATCCGACAACCGGTTGCAGATACGCGTTCAGTGCCGTCGTTGAGACGCGTTCGAACTCGCGGATTTCGGGTAGGATTTCGGAGGATGCAACGACATTCTCATTCGGCCATAAAGCGCGCACGGCGGCTACGGCGGCCTTTTCGTTTGCGTCATTGGCATAGGCGTTGATGAAGAAGATGGCGACGGATTGCGCGCCTTTATCACGCAGTGTTTGCGCGGCCTGTTTTACCGCATCGAGATCGACGGGGGTTCTAATGGAACCATCGGCGAGAACGCGCTCGTCCACTTCAAGGCGAAGATCGCGATCGATGACTGGGATAAAATCGCCCCATAAGCCCCATGTTTTTGGGCGGTCGCGCCGCCTCATTTCGAGAACATCGCGAAAGCCACGCGTTGTGATCAGGCCGGTGAGCGCACCCTTTCGTTCAAGCAGGGCGTTTGTGCCGACGGTCGTGCCATGAACAATTGAGGAAAACTCCGCAATCGCACCGAGTTTTTTAAGGCCTTCAATAAAACCAACCGCTTCGTCGCCGCGATTGGAGGGTACTTTTTCCGTTTTGAAACGACGCTCTTTTTCATCGAACAAAAAGAGGTCAGTGAATGTGCCGCCCACATCGACGCCAATGATTTTGCCTTGCGCGCTCATGCGGTTCTCCCATCGCGCAGGGCGTTTGTCGCCTGTTGATCTAGCGAACCATCCTTATTGATGATGACACCGTATTTTTCGCGCGCGGCGGACACGCTCACATATCCAAGGCGGACATCACGGACAATTTGGTGCGCGTCGCGCTCCCACGCGGATCCCCAACCGCCGCCGCCAGGTGTTTCTAACCTCACGCGGCGGCCCTTCTTTATTTTCACGTCAGCAATCTTAGAAGCAAGCGGCGGAGTGCGTTCGCCTTCATCGGTTTGCCATGCAAATTGATTCAGTGCTGCCGCATCGCCGCCATTCACACCGAAGGGTGCAAATTTTCCGCGTTCGCCAAGAAGAAAAACATCGGCCCCGCTCTCAGCAAGCGCTTCCACTTCGTAAATTGCGCCAAGCCCGCCGCGATGGAAGCCAGCACCCGCACTATCGGGGCGCAGCGCCCATTGTGTAAACATCACAGGGTAAGACGCTTCCAAAATTTCCGCAGGTGGAATCGTCGCCATCGAGATCGGATTATTGCCGTGGTTGAGCCCATCGGTTTCGGGGTTTCCGCCTAATCCGCCGCCAAAAAACGAGAACATGACAAAGCGGCTGCCATCATTGCGATGACCTGCAATCGACAATGCGTTGATGGTTCCGAAGGGGGCCGCTGTCGCGCGCTCTGGCATCGCGTGACCGAGTGCGCCGAACACCACGCCGATCACTCGCAAAATTGTCTCCGTATAGCCGCCGACCGGTTTGGGCGGGGATACGCCAAGAAGCGTGGTTTCTGGAATGATGAAGGTGATGGGCTCGAGGCAACCGGCATTGGCCGGAACATCGGTGAAAACATGTTTGAGCGCGACATAACAGCAAGCGACAGCTGTCGAGCGTGCGATGTTCAACGGTCCTGCGCAGGGCGCTGACGAACGGGAGAAATCAAGCGTCATCCGGTCGCCAGTGATGGTCAAATCGAGCGCTATCAATAAGGGCTCATCTGTGACACCATCATTGTCGAGATAATCCTCGAAATGGTAGACCCCATCGGGCAGGGCTGAAATCGTCTCCCGCATCATGGTGGCTGCGCGTGCTGTAAATGCATCTAGCGCTTGGGTGACAACAGCATCACCATAAGAATCGAGCAATTCGATCAGACGTTTTTCACCAAGATCCAGCGCGTTGAGTTGGCCATTCAGATCACCATAATTGGATTGAGGCACACGGCTATTGGCCGCGAGAATGGCGAGGATGTCCTGGTTGATGACCCCTTTTGACGCAAGCTTGATCGGTGGAATTCTAACACCTTCCTGAAAGGATTCTGTTGCACGCGCGTTAAATCCGCCCGGAACATTGCCGCCAATATCAAGCCAATGACCAACGGAAGCAAGCCAGCAAAACAGTTTGCCATGGCGGAAGATCGGTCTCACAAGACGAAAATCATTGAGATGGGTGCCGCCATCATAGGGATCGTTAAAGAGGAAAATATCGCCTTCTTCCAATCCGCCTTCGCGGTTGACCTTATCGATGACGGCTTTCACTGCGAAGGCCATTGCGCCAACAAAAATTGGAAGACCGGTTGTGCCTTGAACAAGGGTCGCGCCTGTTTCGGCATGGTAGAGGCCGTGGCACGCGTCGCGAGCTTCGGCGATGATGGGGTTAAAAGCCGAGCGATAGAGCGTTGCGTCCATTTCATCGGCGATTTGCTCGAGCCGCCCTTTGAGGACCGCGAGCGTAACGGGATCAAGCGTTGTTTTGCTCATTGGGCGTCGCTTTCATAGGTCTTGCCGCGCGCCAACATCGCCTCGGTTCCCAGTAGTTCATTGATGCCACGAAAATCAAACATGTGCTCGCGATAGGCATCGGTGGTGCCATCCCGGTGCAAGCAGGCATAGAAATCTTGCGCGGCTTTGGCGATGGCGCGGACAATGCCACCCGGAAAGATAACAAAAGCAAAACCGATCGCTTCGAGATCATGGGCTGGGACGATGGGTGTCACGCCGCCCTCGACCATATTCGCCATTAATGGAATGGTTGTGCCGCAGGCGGCCACCACGCGAGCGAGTTCTTCGCGTGTCTTCGGCGCTTCTATGAAGAGCATGTCTGCGCCCGCTTCGGCATAAAGGTGAGCGCGTTCAATGGCGCGCTCAAATCCCTCCACAGCGACAGCATCGGTGCGCGCGATAATGAGGGTTTGATCGGTCGCGCGGGCATCGGTTGCTGCGCGAATTTTGCCGACCATTTCCTTAGCGGGGATCACGCCCTTATCGGTCAGATGGCCGCACCGTTTCGGAAATGTTTGATCTTCCAATTGCAACGCATTGGCACCCGCCCGCTCAAACACGCGCACGGTGCGTTGCACGTTCAGCGCGTTGCCAAATCCGGTATCGGCATCGACAACAATGGGTAAGGAGACACGTTCACGAATGTGGGCCAAAGTATCGGCGACTTCAGCCATGGAGACGAGGCCGATATCAGGGCGACCGAGCTTGGTGTAAGCAATCGCTGCGCCTGAGAGATAGGCTGCCTCAAACCCTGCGCTCTCGGCAAGCGAAGCGGTCAACGCATCGTAGACGCCGGGGGCAACAACAATCGGCTTGCGATGAAGACGTGAGCGGAAATTCGCAGGCTCACTCATGAAACGATCCTTGTCACAGGGGACCAGCGCGCGCCATCGCGATGACGCGAGCGCATAAGGTCCATACGGAAGACGTAACGGTCGGGGCGGTAGAGCGCGCTCAAATGTTCAATGCCGCGGCCGGCGCGATCATAGACGGTGCGGGTGAGGGCTATCAGGGCTGAGCCGATTTCGGTCTCGAGGGCGGCGGCAATTTCGGGTGTTGCGAGTTGGGCCCCGACGGATTGGGTTGCTCGGTCGAGAC
>VERN01000163.1 GCA_018882635.1 Beijerinckiaceae bacterium
CAGCACGCCCCCGCCGCAAGACACTCGAAGGAGAAAGCGCCTTCTTTGGTGCTATGGACGGCGCCTCCAAATTCGTCCGCGGCGATGCGATTGCGGGCCTTATTATCACGGCCATCAACATTATCGGCGGAATTATCATCGGAATGATGCAACACGGCATGACGTTTTCTGCTGCTGGAAAAACATTCACATTGTTGACCGTCGGCGACGGGCTCGTCACGCAAATCCCCGCCCTGATCGTGTCCATCGCCGCAGGCCTTCTCGTTTCAAAAGCAGGCGTGGCAGGCGCAGCCGATAAGGCCCTCGCGGCTCAATTAGCGACAATGCCAAAAGCCCTCGGCCTCTCCGCCGGTGTGATGGCCATCATCGCAGTGATGCCGGGCATTCCTTTCATGCCATTCTTTTTATTGGCCGCCGGTGCGGCATCTTTTGCGTGGCACATTGATCGGCGGCAAAAAGACAGCCTCGCATCAACGGACACAAAACCTGACGCGACGACGAAAGCGGCGTTGGAGGATAATTACACCGAGGCATTGAAAATCGACGATGTAAAAATCGAACTCGGTTATGCCATTGTTTCGCTCGCGGAAGGGGATGACACACAGGAAAAACTAACGGCTCAGATCCGTGCGTTGCGGCGCACGCTGGCGAGTGAGATTGGTTTTCTGATGCCATCCGTTCGTCTCGTCGACAATGTGCAATTAGAAGCGAACACCTATATTATCAGCATCAAAGACATTGAGGCAGGCCGCGGCACTGTCTATCCGGGTCAGTTTATGAGCCTCGATCCCTCAGGCGGACCAGTCAATCTACCCGGACAACCTTGCATCGAACCGAGCTTCGGCCTTCCGGCCATGTGGATTGATGCAAGCCTTAGAGATGAGGCGCAATTGGCGGGTTTGACGGTGGTGGATGCCTCCACCGTCATCGCGACGCATCTGACCGAACTCATCAAAGCAAATGTCGGCGAACTTCTTGGTTATGTGGAATTGCAAAAACTGATCCGCGAATTGCCGAAAGAACATGCTGATCTCGTCAAGGAAATCGTCCCTGCCCAAGTTCCGATGACCACGGTACAGCGTGTCCTCCAAAGCCTGCTGGAAGAGCGCGTCTCCATTCGTGATCTCGGCACCATTATGGAAGGAATTGCGGAGGCAACAAGCTTCACGAAATCGCCGCGCGAGCTTGTCGAAAATGTGCGCCAACGTCTCGCGCGGCAACTCTGCGCGCAATATCTTGGAGCTGACAATCTCCTGCCCATCATTGCGCTTTCACCAACATGGGAAAACGCTTTTGCTGAAGCCATTGTGGGCCAAGGTGATGAGCGCCATCTTGCCATGGCCCCATCGAAGATCGGCGAGTTTATGGGCGTTTTGCGCGAACGTTTTGATGCCGCGGCGCGTGAAGGGATCGCACCTGTTCTCGTCACATCAGCCTATGTCCGGCCTTATGTGCGTTCCGTGGTTGAACGGCTGCGACGCGATACACCCGTGCTATCACAGCATGAGATATCGCCGCGGATCCGTCTGAAGCCCTATGGCAGTCTTTGATTAGGGCGCGCTGGCTTTGCCGCGGAGCGCCTCTGCCAAACGTTGCCGCTCAAACAAGAGGACGACAACGATTGAGAAGGCGAGCGGCACGAGCAGATAAAGCAAGCGGAACACGAGGAGCGCCGCCACGACATCTGCCTTCGCCATATCTGGCATGGCTTTCACGAACACGAATTCAAGCACACCGAGCCCACCCGGCGCATGCGACAGCAGCGCAGCGGAGAACGAGGCAAGGAACACCCCAAGCACAACAAAGAAGCCCGGATTACCCGCTTCAGGCAGCGCGAAATAAATAATGGCTGCCGCACCAATTAATTCCATCGGCGCAGCGATCAATTGACGCCCCGCAATGCCGATACGCGGATAAAAGAGCTTGAATTTGCCGATGACCAGCGGCGGCAGATTAAGCCACGAACCGAGAATATAGAGTGCGCAGAAACCAAGCATGCCGAACCCGATGAGCCGTGCTGTCCAAATCGGGATATCAAACAGGCGTTGAACAAGCTCGGGCTCACCTACAAGCACAAGCCCACCCAACAGGATCGTTCCATACGCAAAGGTGAACGAGCATAAGGCGACAAGCACCGCAATTTCGGCCGCCGTCAGCCCCTTGGTCGAATAAGCGCGATAGCGCACCATCGCACCAGAGAACACAGACGCCCCGATATTGTGCGACAACGCGTAGGTGGTGAAGGACACCAGCGAGATAAAGCCCCAACCAAGCTTGTGGCCAAGATGCAAGAGCGCGATCCGGTCATACCAAGCAAGCGCCGCATAGGCGAGGAGCGTCGCAGCAAAGCACATCAGCCATTGATGCCAGCTGATCGCTTTTAAGCTGCCCATCACATCCGCGGCGGAGAGGCCCGCGAGTTCCTTGTATAAAAGCCAGCCAGAAAACACGACCGCGGCAAGACCAATCGCTGGCCAGGCAAAATCAAGGATACGCTTCATTGTGACGGAATCCCGCTGCCCGGATTGGGCCGGGCATCAGTGCCAAAGCCGCCCCGCCATGGCAAGAGGAAGAACGCCGCACCTTGAACTTGGCTAGAAATGCAGTGTCGGCATGGTTTCAGGGCTCCCCCCACCCTGCAGAGCGGCATATTCATTGAGCTTGTTCCTGAGCGTCCGGATGGAAATACCCAGCACACGGGCGGCATGGGTGCGGTTTCCACCACAATGGTCGAGCGTATCGAGAATAAGCCCGCGCTCGACCTCGGCGACGCTGCGGCCAACGAGATCCCGCGTCAGCACAGCCCCCGCACGCGCGGTGGCCCGGTCGATGCCATCACCGAGCCCATAGGCCTCGCCCAAACCGAGTAAGGCCTCAGCCTCAATCTCATCGCCCTGCGCCACAAGCACGGCGCGATGAACAACATTTTCAAGCTCACGCACATTGCCCCGCCAGGGATCAGCCAAAAGCTGACGCCGCGCAGCATGCGAGAGCGCCCGGACCGGTAGCCCATTCGACCGCGAGAAATGAGCGATGAAATGCTCAACCAGCGCCAAAATATCAGCTGGCCGATCACGCAAAGGCGGCATATGCAGCGCCACGACGTTAAGCCGATAATAAAGATCCTGCCGAAAACGCCCCGCCCGCACCTCATCCTCAAGGCGCCGGTTAGAGGTCGCCAAAACACGGATATTGACCGGCACCGGTTTAGCACCACCTACCCGGTCGATCACACGCTCTTGCAAAGCGCGCAATAATTTGGCTTGCAGCCGCGCATCCATTTCAGAAATTTCATCAAGCAGCAGCGTGCCACCATCGGCCTCTTCAAACTTGCCGACGCGACGGGCCACCGCGCCCGTGAATGCTCCACGTTCATGACCAAATAATTCGCTCTCCAACAACCCTTCCGGAAGCGCCGCGCAATTGACAGACACAAAAGGTTTTGACCGACGCTTCGAGCGTTCATGAAGAAAGCGCGCCATCACCTCTTTGCCAGTGCCGCTTTCGCCCGCAATCATCACCGAGGCATCGGACGCAGCAATTTTTTCAGCCAGCTGGACAACACGTTCCATCGCCGCATCGCGCCAGACAAAAGACGGTTTAGAATCCGTCACTGCCTCAAGCATTGCGGCAATCAATTCAGCATCGGGCGGCAGCGGCAGGAAATCACGCGCACCCGCCGCGATGGCTGCTGTCGCTGCCGCTTTGTCGAGTTTCATACCGCAAGCGATCACCGGCGTAGCGATCCGCTCGCTATCAAGCGCCCGCATGAGACCGGCAATGTCGAGCGTCACATCCACGATCAAAAGATCGGCGCCCCGCTTGCGTAAGACATCAAGCCCCTGCGCGATGGAATCGGCAGTTGTGGCCGCTGCCCCGCGCTGCATGGCCATACGGGTTGCCTCGATCAATGGCGCACGCAAAGGACCAATCACTAAAAGCCGCATCACCTGCCCTCACCTGTCATGCTTGACGATTTCAGTCATCGTCACGCCAAGCTTTTCATCAATCAAAACCACTTCGCCACGCGCCACGAGACGATTATTGACGAACACATCGATTGGCTCACCCACGCGCCGATCAAGTTCGAGAATAGCGCCAGGACCCAGCGCAACGAGCGATGCAATCTCAAGCCGCGTCCGACCCAAAACCGCCGACACAGTGACCGGCACATCGAAGACATGTTCAAGATCGGCGGCTGTCTTAGCTGCGCCATGCGCCATCGATGGCATATCTGCAGCCATGTCGGCGGGCACATCGGCAATATCGGGGAGAAGAGCTTGTGTTGTTTCATCCATGATTGGTCACATCCGGCGGTAAAAAACCAAATCGTTGAAATTCATCGCGCAAACGCTGATCAATCAACCGACGATCATGCTGAAGGGCACCATCGGGCCATTCGAGTGCAAAATCACTTTGGTGCGCATCTTCAGGCAGGGCTTCGACAATAAGGCGACCTTGAAAACGGGCATCTGCGGCAAGTTGAACAAGACGCGCCTCGATCAGCGCACGCAATTCGGCCGGCACCCGCGCCACACATCGCGCCGCCGATGGAAATTGCGCCAACACCTCATGGGCCGCAGCGGCGAAACCAGCGTGAGGATCAAAACCATTGACACGGGCACCATGCAGATCAGCCAATGAACAGGCGAGAGCGACGGCCTCACGCTCACATTGCGCAAAAAACACAGTAGCGCTTTGCTCGAAGCGTTGGATGCTCTCAGCGAGAACAGCCAAAGCCTCACTCATCCGGCTCACATCGCTCTCTCTTTGTGCAGCAAGGCCAGCCTCAAAACCATTGGTATAACCACGCCGCTCAGCTTCGTCCGCAATCGCGCGATCCTGCGCACGTCGCGCTGTGCCGCCACGTCGCTCAACACCAAAATCATTGTCAAAGGTGAATTTTTGCGCCGCGTTATGCATTAGAACACCATCTCATCATCACCACGGCTCTTTGACAGAACGATTTCGCCCTTAGCGGCGAGATCCTTCACAACCTGCAATATAGTTTGCTGGGCATCATCAACATCCTTCAAACGCAAAGGACCGATCGTCGCCATATCTTCCAACAAGATTTTGACGGCGCGTTGTGACATGGCCTCAAAAAAGAAATCCTTCACAAAATCAGCCGATCCCTTAAGCGCACGCGCCAAAAGATCCCGTTCAATCGCGCGTACAATGACCTGCGCCGTATTGGAATCGAGCCGCGTTAAATCCTCGAAGGTAAACATCAGCGAACGAATGCGATCTGCGGCTTGACGATTGATATCATCGAGCGCACTCAGCATGCGCCCTTCTGTCGAACGATCAAACGCATTGAATATCTCCGCCATTTGTTCATTGTTATCGCGCCGCGTTGCCAGGGAGAGATTACCAATGAATTCAATGCGCAAAGTCTCTTCAATCCGCTCAAGAACGGGCTGTGGCACTGGCTCCATCCGTAGCATGCGATCAACCGTCTCAATCGCAAATTCATCCGGCAACAGAGCCAGCACGCGCGCTGCTTGATCCGTTGTGATTTTTGATAAGATAACAGCCACTGTTTGCGGATATTCATTTTTCAGATAACCGGCAAGAATTTCATCGCGCACATTAGAGAGTTTCTGCCAGATATTGCGCCCGGCCGGTCCGCGGATCTCTGCCATAATCTGTTCAGCGCGCCGGTTTGGCAGAATTTTACGCAACAGATTTTCAGTTTTTTCGAAATTACCAGCAAGCGGACCGGAGGCAAGGCGGGTGACAAAATCATTCAATAATCCCTGAATTTCAAACGCATCAATTTCTGGCAGTCGCGACATCGCGACCGAGACGGTACGGATCTCATCGTCTTCTAAGGCCGTCCACAATTCGGCCGTCCGCTCATCACCAAGCGACATAAGAAGAACAGCAGCCTTTTCGGGCCCTGTTAATTGCGGCTTGTTGCGATCATTGGGTGCCATGAGGGATCACGCTTGCGTTGGCTCATTGATCCATTGGCGCAAAACAGTAATCGCACCGTCAGGATTTTCGCTAAAAAGCTGACCAACCTGCTCCATAGAGCGGGCGTGAACTTGCCCAGTTTGGCGCGCCTGCTGAATCATGCGCGTCATCGGTGATCCGATTTGTGGCAAATCGGGTGCGGCATTGGCCTCTTCTTGGCCGTCTTGTGTCAGCTGTGCGTTCGGCGCGGTATCATCATTGGGTTGAGACGACACAATCCGACGGGTGGGCGCAGCTGGGCCAAAAGCCGCCTTCAATGTGGGCCGAACGATTGTGAACAGCAGCACAAGAATCATCACAGCCAAGACGACTGTCTGAAAGACAGACAACCATGTCTCAAGACTGCCTATTGACGCTTTCTCAGGTACCATTCCGCTATCAATAGGCGCGGGCAGATCGGCGAAGCGCAGATTAGCAACTTCAATTTGATCACCGCGTTTAACATCATAGCCAACACCGGAGCGAACGAGCGCGGCAATACGATCAAGCTCTTCCTGCCGGCGCGGCTCATAAGTTAGCTCTCCATTGGCGCCTTTCTTATAAGCACCATCGACGAGAACAGCGACGGAGAGCCGTTTGATGCGGCCGCTTTCGACCGTTTCGACACGGACCGTTTTTGAAATCTCATAATTCGTCGTTTCCTCGACCTTATTGGATTGTTCGCGGTTTCCATTGCCACCTTGCGCTGCATTGGCA
>VERN01000164.1 GCA_018882635.1 Beijerinckiaceae bacterium
ATCAGCGCATCCTTCATGCCCATGCCAGCGGCGCGAGCATGATTGATGAAATCTACCAGCAAAATTGAATTGCGCACGATGATACCAGCCAGTGCGATAAACCCAATCATTGATGTGGCTGTGAAGGCTGCGTTGAACAGCCAATGGCCGAACACAATCCCAATTAAGGTGAGAGGAACAGGAACGAGAATGACGAGCGGCAAACGAAACGAGCCGAATTGTGCCACCACGAGAAGATAGATGCCGAGGAGCGCGACCATAAAGGCCGCCCCCATATCGCGGAACGTGACATAGGTCACCTCCCATTCGCCATCCCACAGAATCGTCGGCTTCATCTCGTCACGCGGTTTACCGTGATATTTGATTTGGGGTTGCCCTGATGAGCCGAAATCAACCTGCTTCATTGCATCTTCAACGGCCAACATGCCGTAAATCGGCGCTTCGAACCGTCCTGCCAAATCGGCCGTCACCATTTCAGCGTAATGGCCATCATGCCGGAAAATCGGCCAAGAACTCTTTTCACGGATTACACGGACGACGTCGCCGAGCTCGACATTCTTGCCCTGTCGCGTCGTGCCGCCAGCCGGAAGCGGTGTTGACAATATTTTCTCAGTCCACGCGCGGTCTTCTTTCGGCAGTGCCACCGTTATATCAATCGGCTTTAATCCTGCCCCGCGTTGCGAATAACCGATCTTCACACCGCCCACGAGAGCCGCAAGCGTATCATAAACACTGCGTTCTTCGACGCCATGAAACTCCAGCGCATCCTGATCTATAGCAAAGCGAATGCGTTCACCGCGTGTGCCGAGACTATCATCGACATCAACGACAAAATCGACCTTGCCAAACGCTTCACGCATTTTACGGGCCGTCTCTCGCCGCGTCTCAGCGTCCGGCCCGTATATTTCGACCATCAAAGTGGCGAGCACCGGAGGGCCCGGCGGCACTTCGACGAGTTTCAGCCTTGCGCCTTCAGGTAGATCAAGACCCAGTAAACGCTTGCGGATATCAAGCGCAATCTCATGGCTGGCGCGGCTACGGTCCGCCTTCGGCGAAAGATTGATCATGAGATCGCCGAGTTCGGGCGTTTCACGATAAAAATAATGACGTACGAGCCCATTGAAATTGAAGGGTGATGCCGTCCCTGCATAGGCTTGTATTGACGTGAGCTCAGGGAGTGAGCCCAGGCGCGCCGCAATGGCGAATAAATGGCGCTGCGTATCCTCAAGCGAAGCGCCCCGCGGCAAATCAAGAACCAGTTGAATTTCCGACTTGTTATCGAAGGGGAGTAATTTCACGCGCACTGTCTTGGTGGCAAACATGGCCATCGACACAAGGGTCGCCATGGTGACGCCCAACAAAAAACGCTTCGCTATTTTTGCATCCGCAATCACTGGCCGTGCCATGCGGCGATAAAAACGCCCCATCGCCCCTTCATCATGATGGGATGCACCCGATGTTTCGGATTCAAATTTCTTGCGCGCAATCTTGAGCAAGAGCCAAGGTGTAATTGTCACAGCCACAAAAAAGGAGAACACCATGGCCGTCGATGCGTTGGCCGGAATGGGGCTCATATAAGGACCCATCAGACCGGACACGAACATCATGGGCAGAAGGGCCGCAACGATCGTCAATGTTGCGACAATGGTTGGGTTTCCCACTTCCGCGACAGCTTCTATGGCGGTCTCCACGAGGCCACGCTTCCCGCGCATGCCCCAATGGCGCACGATGTTTTCAACAACAACGATGGCATCATCGACGAGAATGCCGATGGAGAAGATTAAAGCAAAGAGGCTAACGCGGTTGATTGTGTACCCCATCAACCACGAGGCAAAAAGGGTGAGCAAGATCGTCGTTGGGATAATGACAAGTACAACCAATCCCTCGCGCCATCCAATCGCCAGCGTGATAAGCACAACGATGGAGATCGTTGCGAGCGCTAAGTGAAACAGCAGTTCATCGGCCTTTTCAGTGGCGGTCTCGCCATAATCACGCGTGACCGTGATGCCAATATCTTGCGGCACGAGACGGCCTTCGACCGTCTTCAACCGCGCCATAATATCATGTGAGACCGTGACAGCATTGGCACCCTTCCGTTTTGCCAAGGCAATGGAGACGGCGGGACGGATATCAAGCGCTCCGCCTTTTTCAGGTGTCATCGTGAAAGCGCGCTTTTCTAATTCAGCAGCGCCAACGATGATGCGCGCAACGTCTTTTACATAAACGGGCCGCCCATCACGTGTCGTTAAAAGGAGTAAGCCGATATCAGGAACGCCTTGTAGCGTCTGCCCGGCGAGGACCGGCACAGATTGCCCATTATTGCGGAAAGCGCCAATCTGGAAGCTACGATTGGCATTGGTAAGCTTATCAATCAATTGATTGAGCGTGACGCCGTAAAGCGCGAGCCTATCGGGCTGTGGCTCAATACGAATCTGGTTTGGACTTCCCCCAACAAGATAGGTGCCAGAGACATTTTCAACCTTGTTGAGTTCGATGCGTAATTCATCGGCCACTTGATAGAGCGCATTATCCGTCCAACGATCCGCTTTCCCAGGTTTAGCTGCCAAGGTCAGCACCACAATCGCGACATCATTGATGCCACGGCCGATAATCATCGGTTCAGGAACGCCTTTGGGCAAATCCGCAATATTGGCCCGGATTTTTTCATGCACCCGTAAGATGGCAGCATCTTCATCGGTGCCGACGAGAAAACGCGCTGTGACCACAACACGATCGTCGCGGGTTTGCGAATAGACATGCTCAACGCCGTTAATGCCCTTGACGATGGTCTCGAGTGGGCGCGTCACGAGCTCGACAGCATCATCGGCGCGCCAACCATTTGCATCGACGATGATATCAACCATCGGCACGCTGATTTGCGGCTCCTCCTCGCGTGGCAAGGAGATTAAAGCAATAATCCCCACGATAATGGCGCCGAGAAGCAATAAAGGCGTTAGCGGCGATGTGATAAAAGTGCGTGTGAGAACGCCTGAAAGACCAAGCGGAATAGTCGTGGGCGTTTCGGTGGTTTCTGTCTTCTTGCTCATGGTGTCAGCACCACGTCGCCGGCCTTAAGGCCTGATAATATTTCGATTTCGTCGCCGCGTGTTTCGCCCGGTTGCACCGCTAATTCGGTGCCGCCTTTCAAGCGCACAAACCAAACGCCTGCACGCACGCTCAAGGCCTTTTGGGGAATGAAGATCGCGTCGCGCTGTCCAGTTGGCACCAACACGCGGGTGCGCTCGCCAACAAAATAATCTGCAAGCCCATCCACTTCGACATCCGCGATCACACGACCACCTTGAATATCGGGATAGACAATCCGGATGCGTCCTTTCTGGAGTGCGGTCTGATCGTCGCCACGGCCCATGATGGTGACGTTATCCCCGGCGCGCATAAAGCGCGCATGGCGCTCGGGCAATTGCAGACGCAGAATATATCCATCGACAGCAAGAGTGGCGATTGTTTCGCCCGGCATCACGACCTGACCAATGACCACAGGCACTGTCATGATCCGACCATTGCCTGGCGCTAGCACGGTACCTTCACTCATTTGCTGCGCGATTACATCGCGATCGGCCATGAGTGCGGAGAGCACGCGCTCTGCCACATCCAGCGCCGTGCGAGACTGATCGGCCTGCGTCTGCGTTCCTGCGCCACGACGCAGCAATTCCTGATAACGCTCGGCGTCCACCCGCGCCTGATCACGCTGCGCCTGCTGCGAGCGGATGCGTTGCTCAAGCCCACGGATTTGCAGAAGCAGCTTCTGATCGGCAACGAGTGCGATTTCAGAACCGGCATCGACGCCTTGGCCCTCTTTGATCTTGAGTTGCTCGACGATGCCGCCGATCCGCGCGCGGGCTGTCAGCAGGCGTCCGGGCTCCACGGTTGCGATGACTGGCTTGAAATCCTCAATGGCGCGGCGTTCCACCAGCACTTCGCCAGCTTGGACAGGAAGCACTAAGGCCATGAAAAAAAGAGGAAAAAGGTGGATCATCGGGGGCATCTCCTCAACCGGGCTTGACAAATATATTATATATTACTAATTTAGCAAGTATGAATTATGAAGCTCTCGCTCCTCAAGCCGAACGGGCCGAAAACCTCCTGAAAGCGATCGCCAACCGCCATCGTTTGATGGTGCTGTGCGATTTGCATCAGGGCGAGCGGTCAGTCACCGCTTTGCAGCAAAAGGTGGGGCTCAGTCAGTCCTCACTGTCGCAGCATTTGGCGCGTCTGCGCAGTGAAGGCTTTGTCACAACGCGGCGCGATGCGCAGACGATCTATTATTCGCTATCGAGCCCAGAAGTAACGCAACTCATCGCCACCCTGCACACACTCTATTGTGCGGACGCCTGTCTTCCCACAGAGAAAGGACATCATCATGAGCATTGATCGGATCGTTATGGCTTTTGCGGGCACTGTTGTTCTTGTGAGCGTTCTCTTATCCGTAACTATGAGCCCGAACTTCTTGTGGCTCACCGGTTTTGTTGGCGCAAACCTTTTGCAATCGTCTTTCACCGGGTTTTGCCCGCTGGCAATTGTGCTGAAAAAACTGGGCTTTCAACCGGGCAAAGCGTTTGCCTGAATTGTCTTACCGGCGCCCCCGGCCGGTCTTTCAAAGGGGATTACTATGTTGAAACTCGCATCCATGATTTTCACCATCTTAGGAACGAGCTTCGCCGGAATCGGCGTCTTGATCGTCCTGATTGTTCCAAGCCTGTCCTCTCAAGATAGGCTTGCCATTCCTATCGCTGCATTGATTGGCGCGGCTCTCGCTCTGCCCTGCTCATGGATTGTAGCGAAGCGGATCATGGGTCTACAGACCATCAAAGTGGCATAATGGCCGCAAACGCACGCCCTCTCATATAGGGCGTGCGTATCAACGCCTTTCTCGTGCTGGAGCATTTGCATGTTTTCGTTTTTCCGCCGCGATCGTGACCCATCGCCTGACATAATCTCGCATGAGGATCTTGCGCAATTATGCAAGGATGGCGCTTGCGTGATCATTGATGTGCGTGAGCCGGCGGAATTCGCCAATGGCCGTGTCCCGGGCGCACGAAATATGCCGCTCTCGCAATTCAACCCTGAAACCTTACCACGGGATCAGGATGTCATCTTGATCTGTCAGGCGGGCGGACGTTCGGCACGTGCACTTGCGGCCTGCAAATCCGCCGGTCTCACCCAAGTGCGGCACTATAAGCCAGGCACTGGCGGATGGATCGCCAAAGGCGGACAAGTCGAGCGCTGATCTCATTCTCCATCCGGCGTCATCGCCATCACCTCGATGAAACGGCGCTCCACGGTAAAACGGCAACGCAATTGTTTGATGCCCTCACGTCCCTTATCGACGGTGCCGTCGATTGCGAACTCCTCTTTATTTGCTGTGATTGCACCGAGCGTGATCGCCCTCTTCTTCACGCCATACATCGGCGCGGCTTTGGCGAAACATTGATCGCGCATCATCTGGTCCGATACGCTGGCACTCGCGCCGCCGGGTTTTCCAGTCAACTCGACGCTGAAGGCGAAGCGGCATCGCTCTTGGCGTCGCGCCGCGCTGCGCATGAGATAGATATCGAAACGCCACAGGCCCGCTTGCGCCGGACTGGCGCCGAATTCATGGCCGTCCCTTGAGCCTATATGCACAGCGCTCTCAGCGTTGGCAGGCGCATAGGCGTTGAAATAGCAGGCGCTGTTCGACGGCGTGAAGAGAACATGCAGCACCTGCCCCTCCCCGACCGCCAGCGTGTAACGCCGATCCTCCTGCCCCTTGATCGCTCCTTTGACGAGCGTCGCCACGGTGCCGGGCGCTAGGACCAATGGCTGCGGCGCGCTCTCCGCTTTCGCTGCCCCATTTCCCAAAACGCTGAGCGCAATCAAAATAAGCCAATAATTCAACATCTTGGCGTTCCTCAATCCGTTTATGGCGTTATCCATAATTTGCAATATCGCAAAACACTCAATGCAATACGGTGATTGTTTTGCATTTTTGAAAGATCTACGAAGCGTCACATCCCTCGCATACAGGATCTTACACCATGATTGATTCCCGTCTCGCTCCTTACGGCGTCCTCGCTCTGCGCATCGCGCTCGGCGTCATGTTCATTGCGCACGCTTGGTTGAAACTGGCCGTCTTCACGGTCGCTGGCTTTGAAGGCTTTCTCGGCAAGATCGGCCTTCCGGCGATCCTTGCTTGGCCGATCATTCTGGCCGAATTGCTGGGCGGCCTTGCCATCCTGCTCGGCGTCTATGGGCGTCTTGTGGCTGTCGCGCTGCTGCCCATTCTGCTCGGCGCGCTTTTCGTTCACGCCCCGAATGGTTGGCTGTTCAACGTGCCGAATGGCGGTTGGGAATATCCGGCCTTCATGGCGTTGACCGCGCTCGGCTATGCGCTCATCGGTGATGGCGCTTATGCGCTGCGTCCGACGACATGGCCGACTTTGAAATCTGAGTCCGATGACGTTCTGTCACGCGCATAAGCGTAGTGACCGTTTCAATTACCAACCAGCAGCCGCAAGGCTGCTGGTTTTTCGCTCTCAGTGCCGCGATTGATAACATGCGTCGCTTTCGGCAGAAGCCCTATTTCCCAATACCCCACATCGCTCGTCCGCGGCATAGCGCCTCCGGTAAACAATTTTTGAGGGGCTTGCCATGTC
>VERN01000165.1 GCA_018882635.1 Beijerinckiaceae bacterium
GTGAGATGCGGTTGAACGGACGGGTCGATGGATTTTGAGCGCGTTGCCCGGTTGGGCCTGTTAGGGACGGCCTTTGCCACGCTGGTTGCAGGCGCGGTTTTCTATTTCAACGGAATGCCTGTTTTCTCCGACCGCGCGTTTGCGCTCGGCACTGGCATCGTTCTGGCCGCGCTTGTCATCACAGTCATCAGATCCTTGGCCAAGGGCGAGGTCGGGCTTGATCTTGTCGCGCTTGCGTCGATGGCAGGCTGTCTTTTCATCGGGGAATATTTGGCCGGCAATGTCGTCGCGCTGATGCTGACCGGCGGCGAGGTGCTGGAAGAATATGCCCGCGCCCGTGCACGGCATGAGATGACGGCGCTGCTTTCGCGCGCGCCCCGTAGCGCGCAGCGTTATGAGGAGGGCGGGCTGCGGGAAGTCGGCATTGAGGTGATCCGCCCCGGGGATCTAATCTTGGTTCGCCCGGGCGAGACGGTGCCTGTGGATGGGCTTGTGGCGGGCGAGGGCCGGGCCATTGTCGATGAGGCGGCGCTGACGGGTGAATCGATCCCCGTCACGAAAGACCCCGGCGCTGCTGTTATGAGTGGCTCGGTCAATCAGGGCGGGGCCTTCGATCTCACGGCCACCGAGACGGCGGAACGCTCGACCTATTCCGGGATCGTCCGGATGGTGGAGACCGCGCAGGCCTCCAAAGCGCCCCTGTCCCGCTTGGCTGATCGTTACGCGCTTGGCTTTCTCTTTGTTACGCTGGCCTTGTCGGCGGCGGCCTATGTCTTGGGCGGGGAAACCCGCGCCTTGGCCGTTTTGGTGGTGGCGACGCCATGCCCGCTGATCCTCGCCGTCCCCGTCGCCATTGTCTCGGGTATGTCACGGGCCGCCAAGCGGGGTGTGCTGGTCAAGAATGGCGGGGCGCTTGAAGCCATGGCGCAAGTGCGGGTGCTGTGTCTCGATAAGACGGGCACGTTGACCTCCGGCGATCCAGAGCTCGTCGCGATTGAGACTGCGCCGGGGCGCGATGCCGATGCCATGCTCGCTCTGGCCGGAGCTGTGGCGCAGGGGTCGTCCCATGTCGTCTCGGCTGCGGTGGCTGCGGCCGCGCGCCAGCGGCATGTCTATTTGCCCGTTCCGCGCGACGTAGATGAACATGCCGGGGCTGGCATTACCGGCCATGTCGACGGGCTCACCCTCGTGCTGGGTGAGAAGGATTTCGTGCTTGACGGCAAACCCCTGCCAGATTGGGCGGAGGGAGCGGCCGGGAGCCGGGATGAAGGCGGGCTCTTGGTGTTTCTCTCGGTCAATGGCGAGCCCGCCGCCATGCTGCGGTTCGAGGACCCCAAGCGACCAGACGCTGCCGCCAGCTTGGCGGCAGCACGGGCTGCCGGCGTCGAGCGCATTGTTATGATCACGGGTGATCGGCCCAGCGTTGCTGCGCGGGTGGCCGAGGGCTTACCGATCGACCGGATCGTGGCGGGCGTCACCCCACAGGGCAAGGTTGAGGCCGTCGCGGAAGAAAGCGCGCATGGGACGGCGATGATGGTAGGCGACGGCGTCAATGATGCCCCGGCGCTTGCGGCAGCGCAGGTCGGGGTGGCGCTCGGGGCTCGCGGCGCGACAGCCTCGTCGGAAGCGGCCGATGTGGTGGTGCTGGTCGATTCGCTGGTTCGCATTCCTGAAGGACTCAGAATTGCGCAGCGCGCGTTTGGTCTGGCGCGGCAGAGCGTACTGGTCGGGCTGGGGCTTTCCTTCGCCGGGATGGCGGCGGCGCTGTTTGGTTATCTCACGCCCTTGGCGGGGGCGTTGCTCCAAGAAGCCATTGATGTCGCCGTCATTCTGAATGCGCTTCGCGCTTTGCGTGGCGAAAATTCCGCCTAGCGCCATTGACAGGGAAGGGCCGCTCGCTTATCCCCCCAACACGCAAGCGGTTTGGCCGCTCACGCGGGTGTAGCTCAGTTGGTTAGAGCGCCGGCCTGTCACGCCGGAGGTCGCGGGTTCGAGCCCCGTCACTCGCGCCATTTTCCATCTTAAAAGCGGAATGGCCTGTGTCTTCGCCGAAGGTTTAATCACCTCTGCGCACTCGACGATTTGTCGGGGCAAATCCGGACTGTCCCGGCTTGCGCCGCACCAAATCTCATTATAAGCCTCGCAGCGCGTCGCCACCCCGATGCTGTGTGCGGATTCTCCCGGTTCTGCCGAAGGTTCTGCGTGCGAGACGGGCGGCTTCGCCCAGGGAAACCCAATCGCCGGGGGGCGAAGGTTTCCACGGGGGATAGTGCCTATGCAAACTCTGCTCGCAGATTATCTGCCGCTCGTCGTCTTTATCGGCGTCGCGCTTGTGATCGGCCTCGCGCTTTTGGTCGCGCCGTTCATTATCGCCTATGCCAAGCCCGATCCGGAAAAATTATCGGCCTATGAATGCGGCTTTAACGCATTCGACGATGCGCGCATGAAATTCGATGTGCGTTTCTATCTCGTTTCCATCCTCTTCATCATCTTCGATCTCGAAGTCGCGTTTTTGTTTCCGTGGGCGGTGGCGTTCAAGGAAGTGGGCGTGTTCGGTTTCTGGTCGATGATGGTCTTCCTCGGCGTTTTGACCGTCGGGTTCATTTATGAGTGGCGCAAGGGAGCTCTCGAATGGGATTGATCTCCGAACAGGGACCGCTCGTCGCTCCTGCTCCGCGCGGCATTATTGATCCGAATACGGGCAAGCCGATCGGTTCGAATGATCCTTTTTTCACGGGGCTTAATGACGAATTGTCCGACAAGGGCTTTCTCGTTACGTCCGCTGACGATCTCATCCAATGGGCGCGCACGGGCTCATTGATGTGGATGACATTCGGCCTTGCGTGCTGCGCTGTCGAAATGATGCAGCTCTCGATGCCGCGGTATGACGTGGAGCGTTTTGGTTTTGCGCCGCGCGCTTCACCGCGCCAATCAGACGTGATGATCGTCGCGGGTACGTTGACCAACAAAATGGCGCCTGCTTTGCGCAAGGTCTACGACCAGATGCCAGAGCCGCGTTACGTGATCTCGATGGGCAGCTGCGCCAATGGCGGCGGCTACTATCACTATTCCTATGCGGTGGTGCGTGGTTGCGATCGCATTGTTCCCATCGACGTTTATGTGCCGGGCTGCCCGCCGACCGCGGAAGCGCTGCTCTATGGTGTGCTTCTTCTACAGAAGAAGATCCGCCGCGTTGGCACGATTGAGCGCTGAGGGTGGCCATGTCTCATATCGCCCATCTCAGTGAAATCCTGTCATCGGCGCTGCCCGGCGCTGTGTTGTCGGTCGAAGACCATATCGATATGGATTGCGTGATCGTGAAGGCTGATCAGCTCGTAGAGGCTGTCACGTTTCTGCGTGATGATCCGCGGCTCGCTTTCGTGAATTTCACCGATCTGTGCGGGGCTGACTATCCGGCGCGCGAACAGCGTTTCGAAGTCGTGCTTCATCTTCTCTCGCCGAAACACAATGTGCGTATTCGTGTGAAGGCGATGACGGATGAGCGCACAGCGGTTCCGTCGCTAACCGGTGTCTTTCCGTCGGCTGATTGGTTCGAGCGTGAAGCCTACGACATGTATGGCATTCTGTTCACCGGTCACCCCGATCTGCGCCGTCTGCTGACCGATTATGGTTTCCAAGGCTATCCGCTGCGCAAGGATTTCCCGCTCACGGGCTTTGTGGAAGTGCGGTACGACGACGAAGCTAAGCGCGTCGTCTATGAGCCGGTGAAACTGCCGCAAGAATTCCGCGCGTTCGATTTCCTCTCGCCATGGGAAGGCACCGACTATGTGCTGCCGGGCGATGAAAAGGCGAAGTCATGACCGAACACGACATTCGTAATTTCTCGATCAATTTCGGTCCGCAGCACCCGGCGGCGCATGGCGTGTTGCGCCTTGTGCTTGAGCTTGATGGCGAAGTCGTCGAGCGTGTCGATCCGCATATCGGCCTTCTGCACCGCGGCACGGAAAAGCTGATCGAAGCCAAGACCTATTTGCAGGCGATGCCCTATTTCGATCGGCTCGATTATGTCGCGCCGATGAATCAGGAACATGCGTGGTGGCTGTCGGTTGAAAAACTGCTGGGCCTTGAAGTGCCGAAGCGTGGCCAGCTGATCCGTGTGCTTTATTCGGAGATAGGTCGTATCCTGTCGCATCTTCTGAACGTGACGACACAGGCGATGGACGTCGGCGCATTGACGCCGCCGCTCTGGGGCTTCGAAGAACGCGAAAAGCTCATGATGTTTTATGAGCGCGCATCAGGCTCGCGTATGCATGCCGCTTATTTCCGGCCGGGTGGTGTTCACCAAGATTTGCCGCCTGATCTCATCAATGACATCGAAGCGTGGTGCGACCCGTTCCTGAAAGTCTGTGACGATCTCGAAGGTCTGCTCACCGACAACCGCATTTTCAAACAGCGCAACGTCGATATCGGCGTTGTCGATCTCGACACGTGTTGGAAATGGGGTTTTTCGGGCGTGATGGTGCGCGGCTCGGGTGCGGCGTGGGATCTGCGCAAATCGCAGCCTTACGAATGCTATGAGGAACTCGACTTTGATATTCCGATTGGCAAGAACGGCGATTGCTACGACCGTTACTGCATTCGTATGGAAGAGATGCGCCAATCGGTGCGCATCATGAAGCAATGCATCGCCAAGTTGCGTCAGCCCGAAGGGCAGGGTGCGTTCGTGGCGAATGATGGCAAGGTTGTGCCGCCGAAGCGCGAAATGATGAAGAAGTCGATGGAAGGCCTGATCCATCACTTCAAGCTCTACACCGAAGGCTTCCATGTGCCGGCGGGCGATGTCTATGCCGCTGTCGAAGCACCGAAGGGCGAATTCGGCGTCTATCTCGTTTCAGATGGCACCAACAAAGCCTATCGCGCGCGCATTCGTGCACCGGGCTTTGCGCATCTGCAGGCAATGGACTTCATGTGCCGCGGACACATGCTGGCGGACGTATCCGCCATTCTGGGTTCGCTCGATATCGTGTTCGGAGAAGTTGACCGCTGATTATTTCAGCGGTTCCGAGAAGGAATTGAACGATGGCCGTTCGCAGGCTCGCGCCCGACAATATCCAGCCAGAAAGCTTTGCTTTCACGGCGGACAATCTCGCTTGGGCTCAGACCGTGATCGCGCGTTATCCGGAAGGCCGCCAGGCCTCGGCCGTGATTCCGCTGTTGTGGCGTGCGCAAGAACAGCACGATTATTGGCTGCCGCGCGCCGCGATTGAATATATCGCGCAGATGCTGGGCATGGCGAAAATCCGCGTGATGGAGGTGGCAACCTTCTACACGATGTTCAATCTCGAGCCGGTGGGCAAGCACTTCGTGCAGCTCTGCGGCACGACGCCGTGCCGTTTACGCGGCGCTGAAAAGCTCATCGATGTTTGTCATGAGATGATTGGCGAACAGCGTCATGTGACGTCCGATGGCCAATTGTCGTGGCTTGAAGTGGAATGTCTCGGTGCGTGTTGCAATGCGCCGATGGCGCAGATCAACAATGATTATTACGAAGATTTGACGCCGGACAATTTCCGCAAGTTGCTTGATGATTTGCGGCATGGCCGACCCGTCAAAAAGGGTTCGCAAGTGGGCCGTGTTTCATCAGAGCCAGAAGGTGGACCGTTCACCCTGACCGATCCGCATCTTTATGATGGCTCTATGATCGGCGCGTGGAAAAAGCGTTTTGATGCCGCACCAAGCGATTCAAAAGATCGCGCGGATGCGTCCAATCCTGAAAAGAAGGCGTGAACGATGCTGCAGGATCGCGACCGCATTTTCACTAATCTCTACGGCTTTCATTCACCCGATTTGCCGAGCGCGTTGAAGCGCGGCAATTGGGATGGAACGAAATTCCTCCTAGAGAAGGGCCGTGACTGGATCATTGATGAGATGAAAGCATCGGGTTTGCGCGGCCGCGGCGGCGCAGGGTTCCCGACTGGTCTCAAATGGTCGTTCATGCCGAAGCAATCGGACGGTCGCCCGCATTATCTTGTCGTGAATGCTGACGAGTCCGAGCCGGGCACGTGCAAAGACCGCGAAATCATGCGGCATGATCCGCATCTTCTGATCGAAGGCTGCCTGATTGCATCCTTCGCGATGGGGGCGCACGCCTGCTACATTTATATTCGTGGCGAATATATCGCTGAGCGCGAAGCGTTGCAGCGCGCTGTGGATGAGGCCTATGCGGCGAAACTTGTCGGCAAGGACAATGTCCATGGCTGGCCGTTTGACATTTATGTTGCGCATGGCGCCGGCGCTTATATTTGCGGCGAAGAAACCGCTTTGCTCGAAAGCCTTGAAGGCAAAAAGGGCATGCCGCGCCTGAAGCCACCGTTTCCTGCCAATATGGGCCTCTATGGTTGCCCAACGACGGTAAACAATGTCGAGTCGATTGCGGTTGCTGGCACCATTCTGCGCCGCGGTGCGGCGTGGTTCTCTGCGATTGGCAATCCGAACAATGTAGGCACCAAGCTTTTCTGCGTGTCGGGCCATGTGAATAAGCCCTGCAATGTCGAAGAAGCGATGGGCATTCCTTTCCGTGAATTGATTGATCGTCATTGCGGCGGCAGTCGCGGCGGTTGATAAAAGCTTCTCGCCGTCATTCCGGGTGGTTCATCGGTGCGCATGGTTCCTGCTGATCAGATCATCGA
>VERN01000166.1 GCA_018882635.1 Beijerinckiaceae bacterium
CCGTGGCGTCTGTCACGTAGCCACGCACACCAGCCTCGACCGAGGCCGGCAGTTCCGAGACGAGGCAGGCCGGGAGGAAGCCCGCACGAAGCTGCTCGCCGAGCACCACATTGTTGCGGCGGATGACCTCCTCGATGCGCCGATTGCGCTGCCGCTCGTGGCCGGGGTCGTAGAACGGTGACGGCTGAACGAGGGTAAGGTCGCTCATCGCATGCCTCCCGCCTTCATCCGCATTCTGAGCTTGCCCATGGCCCACTGCTTGTCGCTCTCGGGCGTGACGCGCATGGCCAGAGACCGCGAGCGGAAGCGCACGCCGGTGTAGCCATCAGCGTCATTCAGTGAGACGGGCCCGATGATGCGCTCGGGGGCCGACGGCGCCTGGCGCAGCTTGAACGCCAGCTTGTAAGACGGATTGGAGAAGTTGAAGCCATTCACCGCGCAATCCGTCCAGCCATCCTGCCAGATCCTGTCCACACGCATGACCCGGTCGCCGGTGCCGATCTCGAATTGGCCGGTCTCGGCATAGATATCGTTGACGCGCGTGGCACCTGCGGGCGCGCCGAGCAAGACGGCCGAGGGAAAGACGGAATAGGCCTGCACGAAGGAGAGGCAGAAAGTGATCGCCAATCCCGGAATAAGAAGCGGTAGAAAAATATAACGGAACCGTGCAGCCGCTTTGGCGCCAAGCGTTGCTGCCGCCTGCTCAAGCGCGGGATCAATACCGCTGATATAGGATAGCGTGAGCAGGAAGGTGAATGGAAAGCCGGTGATCACGAGTGAGAGCATCACGCCCCAATAATTATTGGTGAGCTTGACTGGCGACGATAAAATCCCCAGCGCCATCATGATGCGGTTGGCCCAGCCTTGTGGGCCGAGATAATTGAGCATGCCTTCCGCCACCAACACCGTTCCGAGCGTGATGGGTAGAACAAGAATAGTGGTGAGCAGACGCTGATTTTTCATCAACCGCACACGGAAGGCGACCGGCACGGCGAAGACGAGATTGAGGATCGTCACCGGCACAGCCAGTTTCAATGTCGTGCCAATCGTGTCGTAGAGGAATGGATCAGAAAAGAAGCGGATATAGTTGCCGAGCAACGACCCATCTTTTGGATTGAAAGAAAGCCATAGCCCATAGGCGAAGGGATAGACGAACAGACCGATCAGCAGAGCGATGGCTGGTATGACCAGCAATGTCACGCTGTCGAGCCCGCGCGCGGCAAGGCGTGCTTTCAATCCCGGATTGGAATGATAATCAATGCTGCTCATCATGCCGCTCCATATACAAGGAGGCGCGCCGGATCAGCGATCAGCGCCACTTTTTCACCCGGCGTATGACGGCGTGATGAGCGGAAGAACAATTCTGTTCCGTCGGCCGCGCGGGCCGAACCGAAGAAATCACGACCGCGATATTCGGTTGCTTCCACAAGGGCCGGGATACCCCCTTCATGGGCCTCGCCTGCAAAAAGATCGTCCGGGCGAATAGCGACAATCACATCATCGCCACGCAACTCTTCGCGTGCGCTGCCCTGTAGCAAGACGCCGTTCACATCAATGGCGACGGCATCGCCCGAGCGGGTTTTAAGCTTTGCGGGAATGCGATTGCGGAAACCCATAAACTCCGCAACATCGAGATGGGCAGGGCGCGCATAAAGATCTTCCGGCGTCCCAACCTGCCGGATCATACCGTCACGTAGCACAACAATACGATCAGCAAGCGAGAGGGCTTCGTCCTGATCATGCGTCACATAGATTGTGATTGAGCCAAGCCCTGCGTGAATACGACGGATTTCCTGCCGCATCTCAAGGCGTAGCTTGGCGTCGAGATTTGATAAAGGCTCGTCCATAAGAACGAGCGGTGGTTCGACCACGATCGCACGTGCAATCGCCACACGCTGTTGTTGACCGCCTGAAAGTTGTCCCGGCAATTTATGCGCTTGCGTGCCGAGACGGACTGTCTCGATGGCCTTCTCCACACGCTGTGCGGCTTCTGCTTTCGGCACGCCGCGCATTTTCAGGCCGAAGCCAATATTGTCGCGCACAGTCATATGCGGGAACAGGGCATAATTCTGAAACACCATGCCAAAGCCGCGTTCTTCAGCTGGCAGAATGTCTAGTCGATGATCGTCGAGAAAGATCGCCCCGCGTGATGTCGGCAAGAGGCCGGCAATGCAATTGAGTGCCGTTGATTTCCCGCACCCCGAAGGGCCAAGCAGCGCGACGAATTCGCCGCGCTCAATCGTCAACGTCAGATCGCGCAAGGCATTCACAGTGCCGAAATCGCGACTGACGCCATCAAGGCGCAGCGTTTTGAAAGAGGAGAGAGAGGGGGCCATAGAACGCTCCGGAAAGATCGTCAGAGTTTGTAGGCGGATTTAGCAAGCCGATAGGCAAGGTCATGCGCAAGCTCATGCGCTTCATCCTCATGGATCCTGTGGCTTGCGACGAGTTCGGCGAGATAGGAGCAGTCGACGCGGCGCGCGACATCATGGCGCGCCGGAATTGACGGGAACGCGCGCGTATCGTCGTTAAAGCCGACCGTATTGTAGAAGCCTGCGGTTTCCGTCGTGAGTTCACGGAAACGCTTCATGCCTTCGGGACTATCGAAGAACCACCAAGCTGGGCCAAGGCGCAAGGCAGGATAATGTCCTGCGAGCGGCGCCAGTTCACGCGAATAGCTCGTTTCATCCAGTGTGAAGAGAATAATTGTGAGATCGCGCTCATTGCCAAATTTATCAAGGAGTGGCTTGAGCGCGCGCACATAATCGGTGCGCGTCGGAATATCCGCACCCATATCGCGGCCAAATTCTGCAAAAAGTCGCGGGTTATGGTTGCGGAAAGAGCCGGGATGGATTTGCAGTACAAGCCCATCGTCCAGGCTCATGCGCGCCATCTCCGTGAGCATCTGCGCCCGAAAGAGTTCTGCTTCCGCGGCATTGGCTTTGCCGCTACGCACCTTCGCATAAAGGGCTTCTGCATCCGCCAGAGGGAGATCGGCCGTCGCAGCCGTCGGATGCCCATGATCGCTCGATGTCGCGCCATAGGATTTGAAAAACGCACGGCGCTTGCGATGCGCATCGAGATAACCTGCCCATGTCGTCACGTCGCATCCGGTGATCGCACCGAACTGTTCGAGATTGCTCGTGAAGCCATCGAAATCCGGATCAACAACAGGATCTGGTCGATAAGCGGTAACGACACGGCCCGTCCAACCGCTTTGGCGAAGCTTTTCATGGGACGCCAGCGGATCGAGCGGGCTTTCCGTTGTGGCAATCACCTCAATGTTAAAGCGCTCGAACAAAGCGCGCGGCCGATATTCAGGTTTTGCGAGACGTTCAGCGATCCGGTCATAATAAAAATCGGCCGTGTCCGCAGATAGGCGTTTGTCGATGTCAAAGAGCGTCGCGAAAGCATGGTCGAGCCACAGGCGCGTCGGCGTGCCCCGGAAGAGATGATAATGCGACGCAAAGCGCCGCCAGATTGCGCGCTTGTCGGTTTCCACCGGTGCGCTGTCCTTGCGCCGAATGCCAAGTTGCTCAAGTGGAATCCCTTGGCTGTAAAGCATCCGAAAAATGTAATGATCAGGCACGACAAAGAGTGTGGCCGGATCAGAAAACGCTTCATTGTCAGCATACCAACGCGGATCGGTGTGGCCATGCGGTGAGACGATCGGCAGATCTTTGATCTCGGCGTAAAGACGCCGCGCAATCGCGCGCCGTGTTTCATCGGCGGGAAAAAGACGATCAGGATGGATCAGCGGATTCGTCATGGATGGGTCCCGGACACAAGAAAAAAATCGGGGTGGAGTTGGCTGAGGGCATCCGCATCAATCAGGACGCGGCTGAGATGCGTATCGAGGCAGGCCGCGGCTTTTGCGGCATCACGCGCGGCAAGCGCGTCGAGAATGGCCTCATGCTCGGCGATCACCTGATCCATGCGGCCGGGCTCGGGCAGCGTCATCATGCGACACCGGTCGACCTGCATTTTTGCTTGTCGCACAACCGCCCAAAGGCCTGGCAAGCCCGCAAGGTCAGCAATGGCGGCGTGAAAGGCTTCGTCAGCAGCATGGAAGCCAGCAGCGTCTTGCGCGCGCCTATGGCGGCGCTGCAAGGCTAAGGCATCACGCACAGCCTCGAGCCCGTCCGGCGTCGCCGCCGCTGCGGCATGGCGAATGGCCGCTTCTTCTAAAGCCTTGCGGATGATGTTGGCTTCTTTCACCGCTTGCAGCGGAATCCGCGACACATAGGTTCCCGATTGCGGGAACACGTCGACGAGTTTTTCGTCCGAGAGGCGCAGCACCGCTTCGCGCACGGGCGTCCGGCTCACGCCAAATTGTTCGCCCAGCCGTTTTTCGCTCAAAGCCTCGCCGGGTTTCAATTTCAGCGAGAGAATGTCCTCGCGCAGCACACGATGGATAATCTCGGCCGTCGACTGCCCGCGCAGACGGGTCCGCGGCGAGGCCGCACGGCTGGGGCTGTCAGATGAGATCATCGTCATACTAGTATACTAGTATGATCATGCTTGACGCTGTCAATCGCCCCTGTGGAAAAGCCGGGCGCGGGGCCCGGCTTTGGTAGAGAGGCGCGTTAGCGGCTATTCACCCGGGCTCCCGGCCATTTCGCCGGCGAGGCGCGGTCATATTGCAGTGGCCGGGGCAGAGTGACGCCCAGCGCATCGGCGGCATGCAGACCCCAATGGGGGTCATCCAGAATGGCGCGCGCCACTGCAATCTGGTCGGCCTTGCCGTCTTGGAGCACCCCTTCGGCCTCTTGCGCCGTGGTGATGAGGCCGACGGCACGCGTGACAATACCCGTCGCTGCCTTGATCTTCTCGGCCAGCGGAACCTGATAGAGCGGTCCAACCGGGATCCGCACATCGGCCGCCGCCGCACCCGAGCTCACGCAGGCATAAGCGCCGTTGAGAGCGCGCAGCCCTTTGGCAAGCAGAATTGAATCTTCGATTGTCATCCCGCCATCGATCCAATCCGTTCCTGTAATACGAGCGCCGACCGCAATGTGTTTTGGCACAGCGGCGCGCACCGCTTTCATAATGGCCAGCGGTAGAGCGAGCCGCTTTTCAACCGAACCGCCCCATTGATCAGTGCGCTGGTTGGAGACGGGTGAGCAGAATGAATGCAGCAGATAACCATGCGCCATGTGAAGCTCGAGCACATCATAACCCACGCGCACCGCGCGCTGTGCTGCTTCAACAAAATGCGTGATGACGCCTTGAATATCCTCTTCCGTCATGGCGTTTGGCGTATGCCAGCCCGCACCGAATGGAATGGCAGACGGGCCAATCGTCGGCCACGGATCTTCATGCGCGCCCAACGCGGCAGCACCTTCCCACGGACGCTGTGACGAGGCCTTGCGCCCCGCATGCGCCAATTGCACGCCGAACACCGTGCCCGGCAATGCCACGGCTTTCGCGGCATCGAGAACGCGTTTAGCGGCACGCTCATTGGCGTCTGAATAAAGCCCGACGCAGCCATGGGTGATGCGGCCGCGCCGTTCGACGGCTGTTGCCTCAATGATCACAAGCCCAGCACCGGACATGCCCATGCGCATGACGTGCTGCAAATGCCAATCCGTCATCGAACCATCATCAGCGGAATATTGGCACATCGGCGCAATCGCAATGCGGTTCGGCACGGTGACTGAGCCGAGGGCCAGCGGTGTAAAGAGCAAAGGCGTCATCAACTTTATCCAATCGAGGGGTTATTGTTTGCCACGCGCCTCATGCGCAATGTCGACGAGTGACAGGATCGTGAAGAGAACCTGCGCGGCGGCTTGCGCCGTATTGGTCGTGTGATCATATTGCGGCGCCACCTCAACGACATCTGCGCCCACGACATCGATGCCCCGCAAGCCGCGCAGGATGGCGAGCACTTCGCGCGGTTCAAGCCCGCCCGATTCCGGCGTGCCGGTTCCCGGCGCAAAACCCGGATCAAGACTGTCGATATCGAAACTCACATAAACGGGGCCGTCACCGAGCACCTGCCGCGCTTTCGCGATGATCGGTTCAACGCCCTGTGCAAAGACATCTTCGGCATGGATCACCGTCATGCCGCTCTCATAAGAAAATTCCCAGAGATATTCCGCGCCACCACGAATGCCGATCTGGATGGTCCGGTCAGGATCAAGCACGCCATCAAGCACCGCCGTGCGGAACGGCCCGCCATGGTGAAATTTCGATCCCTCATAAGGGCCGCCTGTGTCGCAATGCGCATCGATATGTAGAAGGCCTACCGGCCGCTCGCGCCCAACCGCTTTCAAAATAGCCTGCGTGATTGAGTGATCACCGCCAATCCCGATAGGGACGACGCCTGCCGCAACAATACGGCTCACAAAATCTTCGATGTCAGTGTGGCATTGTTCGAGGTTGTAGCGGCTCTGCATCGGAATATCGCCGACATCCGCGATGTTCATCCGTTGAAGCGGCGCGCGCCGGAGCACATGCTCAAACGGCCCGATGCGCTCGACAGCGCGCACAGCACGCGGCCCGAGCCGCGCGCCCGCGCGGTTAGTGACACCAAGATCCATTGGCACGCCATAAAGGGCCACATCGAGTCCGGCGAAGTTTTCGGCCAAGGCATCGGGTCTAAAC
>VERN01000167.1 GCA_018882635.1 Beijerinckiaceae bacterium
CGAAGGAGAGCGAGACGGTATCGAGGCTTCGCACCGCATCGAGCAGGATTGTCTGCAAATCGGCGCGGTGAATATGCCAATAGGGCGCACCATAGGCCTGCCGCATTGCATCGCCTTGCGCCATGCTGGCGAGGCGAGCACCATTTTTGCCATCACGCACGATGAGTTCTGAGGGTTCACCTGCCATGCGTGACAGGGCTGGGCCCAGACCAAGCCCAATCAGAATGCGCGACGCATTGGGTGAAATCTGCAGGCCGGCGCCGACTTCGTCGATACGCGTGCGCTTTTCAATGACCGCAACGCGGTGTCCTTGGCGCGCGAGCGTCAGCGCCAAGGTCAGGCCGGCAATTCCGGCCCCTGCGATGATGAGTGGCCGGTCCGTCATGGCTCTACAGCGATATCAGGCGGCGGCGTCTTCGGGATGGTAGAGGCAAGACGCGGGTTCAGCGCCGCCATGCAGGCTCGCATCATATTTGAACAGCGTCGAGCAATAGGGGCAGACCGTCTCGGTGTCGTCACCCATGTCGATAAAGATGTGCGGGTGATCGAAAGGCGGAGTTGCGCCGACGCACATGAATTCCTTTGCGCCGACGCGGATCGCGGCGATGCCAAGATCATTCTTAAAGTGCGGCACTTGCATGTCGGCCATGGCGCGAGCTCCGATTCAGACGGCGTTGAGCGGGCGCACCTTAAGCAGAAATGACCGGCTTATGCCAGTGCTGGGAGGCAGTTCTGCCTCCACCCTTGGGCGGATCCCCGTGGCTTGCCCCGTCCCAGAGCGCCCCTTAGTGTCGCCGCCATCATGATGCCATCGCTTCCCGTCCAGTTCTTTTCCTCAGCCGGTATTCGCATCGGATATGTTGACGTCCCGCCGCAGGGCGTGGCTATAGGCACCCCGATTATGCTGGTGCATGGGTTCGCCTCGACCCATCAGGTCAATTGGGTCAACACGCTGTGGGTGAAGACGCTGGCGCAGGCCGGGTATCGGGTGATTGCGCATGACAATCGCGGCCATGGGGTGAGCGAGGCGCTCTATGACCCGGCAGCCTACACATCCGACATCATGGCCGAGGATGTGCGGCGGTTGATGGATCATTTGAAGATCGAGCAGGCCTTCGTGATGGGCTATTCGATGGGCGCGCGGATCACGGCCCATCTTGCTCTGAATGAGCCTGACCGCGTGAAGGCGGCCCTTTTGGGTGGGCTGGGCATCCATCTCGTTCGTGGGGTGGGATTGCCGCTCGGCATTGCCGACGCGATGGAAGCGCCGTCCCTCGCTGACCTAACTGATCCGATGCAGCGGATGTTTCGCGCCTTTGCTGAGCAGAATAAGCAGGATCTGGCTGCGATGGCCGCCTGCATTCGTGGCTCGCGTCAGGTTTTGACCGAGGCTGAGGTCGCCCGCATCCATGTCCCTGTTCTCGTCTCGGTCGGCACTAAGGATGATGTGGCCGGGAACCCAGAGGCGCTCGCCGCACTGATGCCTGATGCCAAGGCGTTTCCGATCGAGGGGCGGGATCACAACACAGCGGTCGGGGATCGTAGCCATCGCCAAGCCGTGCTCGATTTTCTCAAGGCCGTTGGATGAGCGCGACGACGCGTCTGTTTCGCGGCGCCGATGGGCATGAACTCGTTGCCTCGGTTGAGGGAACGGGAAGGGCTGTTCTGCTGCTGCATGGTGGCGGGCAGACGCGCCATGCCTGGCGCAAGACCGGACATGACTTGGCTGCAGCGGGCTTTATGGCGGTCAGGCTTGACCAACGCGGCCATGGCGACAGCCCGTGGGACGAGGCAGGCCGTTACCATTTCTTCGATTATGCCCGCGATGCGCAGGCGGTGGCTGCCACCTTGAAGCAAGAGACCGGACTGCAACCAGTCGCGGTTGGGGCCTCGCTGGGCGGGATGGCGGCTCTTCTCGCGCAAGAGAATGACCCGACTCTCTTCGCCGGTTTGGTGCTGGTGGACGTCGTCCCGGATATGAATCTCGGGGGGCTCAAAAAGGTGCGCGATTTCATGCGCGCCCATCTCGAGGAGGGGTTCGCGTCCGTCGAAGAGGCGGCAGACGCCATTGCGACCTATCTCCCACATCGGGAAAAACCCAAATCGCTCGATGGGTTACGCAAGAATCTTCGCCTCAGACCTGATGGTCGGTATCACTGGCATTGGGATCCCCGTTTCCAGCTTGGGCCTAAGGGGATTGAGAGCCGGCGGCCGGAATTAATCGCGGCGGCTACGGCGGCGGCGCAGCGCCTGAAGGTGCCTTGCCTTCTGGTGCGCGGTGGGCAGAGCGAATTGGTAGGCGAGGCTGAGGCTAAGGCCTTTTTGGCACTCGTGCCGCATGCGGAATGGGTCGATGTCAAAGAGGCCGCGCACATGGTGGCAGGCGACCATAATGACGCGTTTGGCGATCGGCTGATCGCATTTCTTACGCGTGAATTTAAATAAATAAGTATAATCAGATTATTGTAATCATAAGTTGAGATTTTGAATCAGCATCTTGCGTATCCGATTCAGTTTCTTATCTCTCCTGTCGCGTGCCGCCCCAACGCTTTTGTGCTACAAATCGGGTCAAAGGAAGATCGCCATGAGCCATGCCTCCCGCCCCGCAGCCCGTCTTGAAGTGATCGATCCGATTTGGGACCGTATTCGCACCGAGGCAGAGGCCATTGTGCAGAGCGATCTGGCGATGGCTGGTTTCGTCGTCGAGGCGGTGCTTGAGCATACCTCTTTGGAAGAGGCGGTCATTGCGCGGGTGGCGTCCCGGCTCGACCATGCGGCGTTACGGGCAGACGTGATCGCACGCGCCTTCGCGCATGCGGTGGAGGCTGACCGCGAACTTGGAGCCGCCTTTCGGGCCGATCTGATGGCGGTGTTCGACCGTGACCCGGCTGCGACCCGGCTGATTGAGCCGCTTCTCTATTTTAAGGGCTTCCATGCGCTTCAGACCCATCGGTTGGCGCATGCCCTCTGGCAGGAGGGGCGCAAGGATTTTGCGCTCTATCTTCAGAGCCGGGCCTCCGCCGTCTTTCAGACCGATATTCATCCGGCCTCGACGATTGGCAAGGGCGTGTTTCTCGATCATGCGACCGGGCTTGTCGTGGGATCGACCGCGGTGATCGAAGACAATGTCTCGATCCTTCAGGGCGTGACCCTCGGCGGCACGGGCAAGGAAACAGGTGATCGGCATCCCAAGATCCGGCAGGGTGTGTTGCTCGGGGCTGGTGCCAAGATCCTCGGCAATATCGAAGTGGGCCAATGCGCCCGGGTGGCGGCCGGGTCGGTCGTGCTCTCACCTGTGCCGCGCAATATGACTGTCGCGGGCGTTCCCGCCCGTGTCGTCGGAGAGGCAGGCTGCGCAGAACCTGCACGAACCATGGATCAGATCCTTGCTGAAAAGGGCGAGGGCTGAGCGCCCGCTTGCGGCTTCGGTCTGATCATGGCAATCCGACAGGGGTGGGCCGCCGTGGCCTCAGAAGGATTCCGTGATGGACAAGCAAGAGCTGCAAAAGCTGCAAGATTATCTGCGCCGCCTGTTCGGCAATAATGCGATCAAGGTTGTGCCGCGCCCGAAGAAGACGGATTCGGCGGAAGTGATGATCGGTGATGAATTCATCGGTATCATCTCGCTCGATGATGAAGATGGTGATCGTTCCTTCGCCTTCACCATGTCGATCCTCGACGTCGATCTCGAAGATTGAGGGTGTCCGATGCCGCTCTACGCACTTGATGATCGCCGCCCGCAAACGCAGGGGCAGGGCACCTTTTGGGTTGCGCCCGATGCGCATGTGATCGGTTCGGTGATCCTCGGTGAGGATGTCGGCATCTGGTTTGGGGCGGTGTTGCGCGGCGATAATGAGCCGATCACGATCGGCGACCGCACCAATATTCAGGAAGGCGCGGTGCTGCATACCGATATGGGCTTCCCGATGAATATCGGGAAGGATTGCACGATTGGCCACTCGGCAATCCTGCATGGCTGCATCATCGGCGACAATTCGCTGGTCGGCATGGGGGCCACCATTTTGAACGGCGCCAAGATTGGCAAGAATTGCTTGATCGGTGCCAATGCGCTCGTCACCGAGGGCAAGGAATTTCCTGATAATTCGCTGATCGTCGGATCGCCCGCCCGTGCGGTGCGCACGCTTGATGAGGCCTCCGCTGCACGGCTGACGCAATCAGCCGAGAATTATGTGAAGAATTGGAAGCGCTTCGCGGCCGGTCTTCAACGGATCGATTGAGCGTTTGTTCTGTTAGAGCCGAAGCTTTTCACGCAGGAGCGCGTTCACAAACGCGCTTGCATTGTCGCGGCGCTGAAGCTCCTTCACCACATCAGTATCCAACATCAGATTCACGCGGCGCTTTTTAAATCCATCGGGAAGTGGGGGGCGGCCTCTTTTCGCGCGCTCGAAGAAGTCATCGCTTAGCTCCTGCACTTCGCCATCAGCATCAATCAATGACTTTTTCATAGCGCTGCCCTTTGATGAAGCCGTCTCGTCAGACGGCCCTGCCTACTCAAAAACGCAAGGAAAGCAACGTTAGTGCTTCGCCGTCATAACCGGCGAAACAGTGCCGTCGAGCGTGACCCAGATGTCGGGGTGTTGCTGCGACTGACGCTTCACAAAGCCATAGCCGGTATCCTGCCAGGGGCGGATGCGGCTGGTCTTATTGTCGAGAACATAATCGCCGCGGTCGGTGCGCAGCGTCAAAATGGCGTGACCATCGCCTTGTTCATCACGGACAACGGTGATGAGCAATGTGCCACGCGGAATCCCGGCTTGGATCAAGCGGCGGCGCTTTTCGAGAACGATGTCCTCGCAATCGCCTTTACCGTCGATCGGGTAAGCCCATTTTTCGAGCACGCCGAAATGGTCGATGTCCTCGACCTGCTCGATGGACGCGTTCACTTCGCGGTTGATCCGCGTGATCATGGTCCAGATTTGACGGTCGACGCGGAGCGCGGTGGCTTCAACAGTGGCGACATCGCATTCGCCCATATGGTCTTTGCAGAAATCCACCCAGCCGATCGGCGGCTTGGCAAGACCCGTCACAAGCGTGGGTGTCGAAACATCGGGAAGGGCGGCGAGCTGGGTTGCCGGTTCGCGGACCTGTTTGCGGTCACGCGCAAGGCTGTCTCCGGCGCCGAGCGCCAGAACCACCAGACCCACCATCAATGCCGCGACCTGCCGCATGACCCAAACCTCAATCGTTAATGAAAGATTAACGTTCAAAACGCGGGTGGAGGCAAGGCGATCCTTAATTAAGGGTTAACGGCCTGGCTTGTGCGGTAGTCTTGCAGGCTCATTTGGCGGCGGTGGCAACAGGATCGCGCAATGGCGCACCAACAACGGCCCAGACATTTGGGTCCTGCATGGATTGGCGTTTCACGAAGCGATAGCCGGTGTCGAGCCATGGCAGAATGGTTTCGTCCTGATTATCGAGAACGAAATCGCCGCGATCGGTGACCGCCGTGAGAACCGCATGGCCTGCGCCATCCCGATCGATGACCACAGTCATAAGCAAAGCGCCGACGGGAAAGCCCTTTTCGATCAGGATCTTTTGCTTCAAGAGCGCGTAATCTTCGCAATCGCCCTTGCCATCGCTGGGCAGGTCCCAGCGCTCCGGCACACCCCAATGATCTTTATCGGTGATGGGCTGAATGCGGCGGTTGACCTCGTCATTGACGGATTTGAGCAGGGCCCATGCCGTCGCATCGAGTTTGATCGGGCGTGCATCGGATTTGCGGGCGCATTCTGCGGGGTAGCGCATGCAGAAGCCGATATAGCCAATCGGAGGGCGTGCATCGCCCGCGGTGGCGGCGGCGGTCGTGATCGGCAATTCGATGGCGCGGCTACCGGCGAGGGCTTGCGTCGTCAGAAGCGCGAGAGCGACGCCGGCAATCAGAACTCGTAAGCGATCCATGATTGTGGTCCCGTCTGTGTTGACCGGACGGTGCCACCGGCCCCTTTTGCAGGGCCTGAAATCAATCGCTCAAATTCGAACTACTATTTTCATGACCGTCCGGCCTATGCGTCACCAGATCGGTAAAGCTCAGGCCGAAACCGCCTTCGAAATGCCGCACGACGCGCCCCCGATTGGCGCCAATCCGGATCACCGCTCCGATCGGCGGTAGAAGATCGGAACGAACGCCGAGACCCGACAGCGACACGTCGATCAGCGTGACGCCCGTCAGGGTTCCATCTTCCAACATCATGGTGGCGGCGCTGCCTGTCGCTGATGCCCGCGCATGCCCACGCTTATTGACGAAGTCGGCGATGTCGCGATTGGCCAACCACGTCAAATCTTCCGCTAAGCGCCGTTTTTTGGCGTCAGAAACTGAAAAAGAAATCGCAAAACCATCTTGGAAAACGCGTTGCACCTCGCCTTCCAAGCGTCCGAGGCGGTCAATATAGAGAATGAGGCGGCTGCCGCGTGCTGGCAGATAGCTCGCTGAGATTGAAGCCGATCCCGGCGAAATATCGATCGAACAGCAATTATGTTCGCTGCCATCTGCCAGCATGAAC
>VERN01000168.1 GCA_018882635.1 Beijerinckiaceae bacterium
GAGCATGCCTGCCAAAATGGCCAGCAGAAATGTAGTGCGAAGATTGAGGATCATGATGCGGCCCTCCCCGAGGGGGTGTTTTGCGCGGCAGAATGTGCTGCAGCTGTGGCAAGTTCATCGATTGAATGATTGAAACGGTGCGTGAAGGCGAAGACTCGCTCGGGACAAGCATCAATGCAGCCTCCGCAATTTGTGCAATCACCTGAGAGGATGACGGGACCGGTTCCCGTGCGCTCGCCTTTCAAGGCCGGCGTGATCACATGCGGTTCGGGGCAAACCGCGTAGCACGCCATACAATCGTCGCAGGCTTGTCGGCGCGGTGCAGCAACACGCACCAGCGCTGCTTTTCCGACCAAGCCGTAAAATGCGCCGACAGGGCAGAGATGTCCGCACCAACCGTCGCGCACGACGAACAGATCAAACAGGAAAATCGCAAGCGCGAGATAAAGCCCAAACAGCGAACCAAACAACAGAGTGCGATGGAACGCAGTGATCGGATTGATCAACTCCCATACAATCGTGCCAGTAAGCGCAGAACTAGCAACCGCAGCAATCAGAATCGCGCTCCGCCATTTCGGCCAGAGTTTTGTATTGGCTTTAATCTCGAACTTGGTGCCGAGCCACCCAGAGGCATCGGTTACGGCATTGATCGGACAAACCCAGGAGCAATAGGTGCGTCCGCCCAGAACTGTGTAAGCGGCCAGCACGACGACACTGCCCAGGAGCGCTGTCGTTTCCGGCCAGTGCCGCGCTGCCAGCGATTGCAGCAGGATGAATGGATCGGTGAGCGGAAGTACGCCCAGCGTTAGAGATGAGGCGAGCGTGCCCTTCGCGATCCACACGCCAGTAAAAGGACCGCTGAGGAACAAGGCGAGAAAAACCAATTGCGACACGCGACGCAAAATCTGGAACCGCGACGCCTGCCAGAAGCCCTTCTCAGCCATCGCTTCTGCATAGGGGAATGCCACAGGCTTCATGGCTGCCCCGCTTTCGGCAAAGCATCGGGACGGCGCACCGGCAATTGCACCGGTGCATCGACAAGTGCGCCGCCTGCCTTTTGTTTTTCTTCCCAGCCACGCCGGTAATGCGCATCCTGCCGACCCACAGCAACCTGCAAGGGCAAAACCTTGATCGCCGCATCGTCGAGCACGCAGGATTTCTCGCACTTGCCACAACCTGTACAGAATTCGGCATGCACCACCGGTTCAAAGATTGCGTGTTTGGATGTACGCGCATTATGCGTCACGTCGAGCGTGATCGCCTTGTCGATCACTGGGCAGACGCGATAGCAAACATCACAGCGTAGACCCTGAAGATTCAGACAGGTTTCTCGGCTCGTGATCACCGCGACGCCCATCTTCGCCTTGTTGATGTCTTTGAGGTTGCGATCTAGCGCACCGGTTGGGCAAGCTGCCGCACAAGGCACGTCATCACACATTTCGCACGGAACGGATCGTGCGTTGAAGAAGGGTGTGCCGAGTGCCGGACCATCGCGCCAATCGGCGAGCTTAAGAGTCTTGTACGGGCAAGCCTCAACGCACAAACCACAATGCACGCAAGAGGCAAGAAATTCTTTTTCGGGTGACGCACCCGGCGGGCGTAAATCTTGTGCCGGAAGCGCTTTCGAGGTTTCGCCCAAAGCCGCTAGCAAGATGCCGCACGCCGCCGCACCACCGCCCAAGCGGGTGGCGTTGGCGAGCGCACGGCGGCGGCCCGGATCAAAATCCGGCTTCGCTTTTTTCGGTGCGGTTTGGGTGTCTTTAGGCATTAGAAACAGCCAGGATCAGACAGGAACCACACGCACAGCGCATTTCTTAAAGTCCGTTTCCTTCGAAATCGGACAGGTCGCATCAAGCGTCAGCTTGTTGACGAGTTGGTCCTCATCGAAGAACGGAATATAGACCAGCCCCCGCGGCGGCTTGTTGCGTCCCTTTGTTTCAATGCGCGTGATCACCTCGCCGCGACGGCTAGCGACCTTCACCGCTTGGCCACGATGCAATTTGCGATCGGCGGCATCGTCCGGATGCATGTAGAGCACTGCGGAGGGAACCGAACGGTGCAGCTCGGGGACACGGCGCGTCATCGAACCGGAATGCCAATGCTCGAGCACGCGGCCGGTGCACAGCCACAGATCGAATTCCTTGTCGGGGCTTTCTGGTGGTGCATCGACGGGACAGAAAATCACACGCGCTTTGTTGTCGGGCTTCCCATAGAAGGACACGCCCTCACCTGGCTTCACATAAGGGTCGTAGCCTTCGCGGAAGCGCCACAGCGTTTCCTTTCCACCGACGACCGGCCAACGTAGCCCGCGCGCTTGATGATAGGCTTCAAAATCTGCGAGGTCATGACCATGACCTCGACCAAATTTGGCGTATTCCTCGAACAGGCCCTTCTGCACGTAAAAGCCGAACGCTGCGCTTTCGGAATTGTCGAAGCCCTTTTGGCATTCGGTAATGGGGAACGCATTGACCTGACCGTTTGCATAGAGGACGTCGAACAACGTCTTGCCGCGGTACTCCGGCTTCTTGGCGATTAGTTCTTCCGGCCAGACATCTTCGACTTTGAAATATTTAGAAAACTCCATGGTCTGCCAGAGATCGGAGCGCGCTTCACCTGGCGCTTTGACCTGCTGCCGCCAGAATTGCGTGCGGCGTTCGGCATTGCCATAAGCGCCTTCCTTTTCCATCCACATTGCTGTCGGTAGAATAAGATCGGCCGCCATAGCCGTGACGGTCGGATAGGGATCGGACACGACGACAAATACCGCTGGATTGCGGTAACCCGGATAGCCTTCCTCATTCATGTTCGGCGCAGTCTGCATATTGTTAGTGCATTGCACCCAATACACGCTAAGCTTGCCATCCTTAAGCATCCGGTTCTGCAGCACTGCATGATAGCCAATATTCCCCGGAATCGTCCCTTCGGGCAGCTTCCAGATCTTTTCGGTTTCTTCGCGATGCTTCGGATTCGTGACGACCATGTCGGCAGGCAGACGATGCGAGAACGTGCCAACTTCGCGCGCTGTGCCGCAGGCCGAAGGTTGCCCGGTCAACGAAAAGGGGCCATTGCCGGGTTCCGAGATTTTGCCTGTCAGCAGGTGGATGTTGTAGATCATATTATTGACCCACGTTCCACGCGTGTGCTGGTTGAAGCCCATCGTCCAGTAAGAGACGATCTTCACTTTCGGATTGGCGTAGAGCTTAGCGAGGCGCTCCAGATTTTCTTTTGGAACGCCAGAAATCTTGTGTGTGTATTCGAGCGTGTAAGGCTCAAGCAGTTTCTTATACGCTTCGAAACCGATCTTATCGGTAAACCCGGCCGGATCCACCGCGCCATCTTTGCCGGCTTTATGCGATGCGTTTTTCGCGTTTTCTTCGAGAGGATTGGTCGGACGCAGGCCATAGCCGATGTCTTCAACGGTACGCGCAAATTCAACATGCTTGCCGATGAAGTCGGCATTTACGGCATTATTGTTGACGATGTAGTTCTGGATGTAGTTCAGGATCGCGAGATCGGTATTCGGCACGAAGGTCAACGTATTATCGGCCAATTCATAAGAGCGATGCTCATAGGTCGACAGCACATGCACTTCGGCACCCTGATGGGTCAGACGGCGGTCGGAGATACGCGACCAGAGGATCGGATGCATCTCTGCCATGTTCGAGCCCCACAGCACGAACGCATCAGCCTGCTCAACGTCGTCATAACAACCCATCGGCTCGTCAATACCGAATGTGCGCATAAAACCGGCCACTGCGGACGCCATGCAATGGCGCGCATTGGGATCGAGATTATTTGAACGAAAACCGGCCTTGTGCAGCTTAGACGCGGCGTAGCCTTCCCAAACTGTCCATTGTCCGGAGCCGAACATCGCCCCCGTCGAAGGACCGCCCGTCTTCAGTGCGGCCTTCCATTTCTCGGCCATAATCTTGAAGGCATCGTCCCACGACACTGGCGTAAAATCGCCGTTCTTGTCGTATTTTCCGTTTTTCATGCGCAGCAAGGGGCGCGTCAACCGATCCTCGCCATACATGATCTTCGACAGGAAATAGCCCTTGATACAATTGAGCCCGCGATTAACGGGTGCATCGGGATCGCCCTGCGTGGCCACGACACGGCCATTTTTTGTGCCTACGATGACACCGCAACCAGTGCCACAGAAGCGGCAGACACCCTTGTCCCAACGGATGCCATCGGTTCTGCCAGCTTGAGCAGCAACGTCATGTGGCAAAGTCGCACCGATTGCAGAAGCGGCGGCGACCGCTGCTGTCGCTTTCAAAGCATCTCGGCGCGACAGATCGATTTGCACTTTATCGGACATCGTGCGTCTCCGCATGAGAGGAACAAGACGAGCCCTGACCGCAGGCACATTCATGTGCGGCGGGTTCGGAAAGATCTTCGAGGTGATGGTAGGCAAGCGCAGCCGAGACGACGCCTGGCAGGCGGTGAATATCAGTGAGGCGATCAAGCGCGAGCGCATCGCCGTCATCCATCGCCGTGACGACGAGACGGCCCGTCTTATCTTCCGCGAGATGCACCTCGCAGCCTGGCATAGCTGCAATCGCTTGGGCGGCGGCATGCAATTGAGCAGGCGTCGTATGCACAACAAGGCCGCAGATGTTGATGATGCTCATGCAGGCCTCCGGAGATCGGCAAGCCCCGAGACAAGGGCTTTGCGGTCGAGCGAAATCAGCGCAATCGCGTTGACAGGGCAGACGCTGAGGCAAGCCCCACAGCCGTTGCAGAGAGTGTCGGCGAGGAAAGCGGTGTTTCGTCCACCGCCGATGGGCTTGAAGTGAATCGCATCCGCATCACAGGCCTCGCCACAGCGGCGGCAAGAGACGCCCTTGGCCTCCACACAACCTTCGCCGATTTGTGCAACAGACGCCGACTGACGATCGGCCTCTGTCTTGGCTCCGCCAGCAAGTCCCTTAAACAATCCTCGGCGAGTTAATTCCGCAGCCATGAGCCCTCACCCGAACCACGCGTCAGGACGGACGAAGTGCCTGCATTTTGAGCAGCGAAGGGGAAATCCTTTGATGCTCTCGTGACTTGGCAAACGCTGAGATCACAATCGAGGTTAGACATGGTATGCACCTCCAACCATTGATTCCGTCCGATCCCGAGGCAATTCCTGCCTAAGTTGGAAAATGTCTACTTCAATTGATCTGGATCAATTCGATCAGCAAATTACCTAGCTCGATAAAATAACGTCCCAAAATGGGCCTTCAGCCACATGCGCACAGCAGACCAACACCTGATCCGCGGCTTTCCTCTCTTCCGGGGCGTGCAGGATGACGTCTTTGATCGGGTGACAGCATCGGCCCAGATCCGTGATTGGCAACCCGGCGAAACCGTTCTCGTCGAGGGTGAAAAGCCAGCCTGGCTTTTTGTGCTGCTCAACGGATTGGTTGAGGCCTTCTCCGGCCATGGAGGGAAGGAAACGACGCTCTCCTTCGTTCGCCCCCCGGGAGCGTTCATCATGGCCGCAGTGTGGACGGATCAGGTACAACTGACGTCTATTCGCACCATTGAAAAGTCGCGTATCCTGCAAATTCCGGCGGAGGATATACGCTCCGGACTTGCGCAGGATGCGAGCTTCGCAAAAGCGGCAGGGCTCGAGCTCGCAATCCGTTACCGCGACATTTTGCGCGAACTGAAAAATCAAAGAATGCGTTCGGCTACAGAGAGGCTTGCAAATTGGCTTCTGCTAGAACAAGAAATAAGCAACACACCATCTTTCAGTTTGCCAATTCCTAAATCTCTACTGGCTGCGCGGCTTGGAATGACGAATGAGCATCTATCTCGCAGTTTGAATATCCTACGCGATCATGGCGTTTCTCTCAGTGGATCGGTGATCACTGTGGACAGAAAAGCCCTCATTGCTTATGCGCATCCAAGTATTTTGATGGACGGCGCGGATATTTGAATTATCTAATAGTCTCGTTGGACCCTTTGATTTCCGTGCAAGCTCTTGAATTCTTTGAAACACATTCAGCGGTTTTCTCTGTGCTAAAAATTATTCACTGCAAAACCCATAACGCACATGGATTTCATTAGATTTAGCGCTTCTGCTTTCCCGCTTACACAGCAACGCACGCGTCCAAAACCGGTTGCCCTTTGGAATTCTCAGAAACTACGCTTTCGGCATCAAACACAGGATTTGTGCGATGCCCCAAGCGAAGATTGTAAGCGAGCAGGAGTTAAAGCGGGCGCTGGCTGTGGTCGCAGCCCGTAGGTTTGCCGAGCGGGACCGGCTGGCGCTGTTAATGACCCACTGGGCGGGCATGCGGGTTTGTGAGGTGGCTGCCCTCACCCGGGACAGGGTTCTTGGGTCAGATGGAGCGGTGCTCGACGAAGTGCTGCTCGCGCCAGACGGGACCAAGGGCTCAAAGGGCCGTGTGGTCTACATCAACAGCAAGCTCAAGAAGGAGATTACATCCTATCTTAAGAGCCACCCCAGCCCCAGGCCCGATGATCCAGTCCTTTTGAGCCAGAAAGC
>VERN01000169.1 GCA_018882635.1 Beijerinckiaceae bacterium
GTCGAGGATCAACGCCGAAGACAGCGCGGCAATCACCGGCTCGGCGCAAAAGGCAAGGCCTGCAGCGGAGGCGGGAATGCGATTGAGCGCCAGCATCTGAAACAGAAAGCCGAACATGAAGCCAACGATGGTGATGCCGACGGCCCATGGCGCATTCATGAGGATGGAGGGCGGTTTCATCCCGCCCGCCACAATCGCGATCACTAGCGTAAAGGGCAGGGCGACGAGTTGAGCGCCAAGAATTTTGCTGGCGAGTGGTGTGGTCTTGCAGCGTGTTCCAGCGAAAAACTGAATGGCTGCCGATAGGCTCGCCACAAAAGCGAGCGCGATGCCGCGCCAATCCAGCGCATCGATGGCTGGGCCCACAACCAGCACAATGCCGATAAAGGCGAGCAGCGTGACGAACACCATGGTCAGTGTGAGCGGGCGGCGATCGATAAAGGGTGTCGCGATCACGATCAGAATAGGAAACGTATAAAAGATCACAGCAGCGACCGTGACGGGAATAAAGGCGACGGCCGACAGATAGCCCACGCCTACGCCCACCGATGTCAGCCCGATCAGCAGAATGCCGCCGCGTTCAGATCGAGGAATGAAAAAAGGCGTTCGCAACAACACGAGCGCCAAGGCCGCCAGAGCCAGCATCGCGATCATGCGGTAGGAGACAAGCACAGGACCGCTCACGCCGAATTGCGCGGCGAGTGAGGCAAAGGAAATGTTGAAACCGTAACAAAAGGCACCCGCGAGCGCGATCGCTACGCCAGCCGCCGAAAGACGCTGTGTCATTGATCAGTCGCCGGTTTGAGCGCGGGCTTAGCCGCGGGCTTCGGCGCCGGGCCAAGTTTAGGTTGAATGGCGGCAGGTGCGGTTTCTGGTGCGGGTGTTGCTGCGCCGGGGAGCACAATCGGGCCTGCGCCCGGTGCTGCGCTCGGCGCTTGTGGTGTCACGGGAATGGCGCCGCGGAAAGAAGCCGGTCCGGATTGCGAAATGCCAATGCCGCCACTCGAGTTCTGTGGTGGCGTCTGTGGGCTAACGGGCACAGGTTGTGCGGGCGCGGAAGCGCTCGGTGCAGCAGAGGGCTCAGCGTTTGGTGCGCGCTCAGCATTTGGAGGTGCTGGCTTCTTGGCCGTCGTGGCTGGCTTTTTATCGGCCGCTTTTTTCTTGTCGGTCGTTTTTTTGTCAGTCGCTTTTTTGGTCGACGCTTTGGTCTCGGGCGTGTCCGTGGCTTGAGCGGTTTGTGTTTGCGGCGCGAGTTTGCGGTTGGCGGCCATCGGTGCGCGCTTTGATCCCGCCGATGCGCCAATGAACACGTCAATCGGTGTGAATTCGTCGCGTGGCCCGAGTGCGAAAGCCGCACCATTCGACACCATCGCCACGGGGCGACCATCATCATTGGCGCCTTGCACAAGGGTCGCTGGTGCATCGTTTTCTGATGGCTCGCGCCCGATGCGTTTCACGCAAATGTCTTCGCGCATATTGGGCGGCGTGCCGCCGACCTTAGGCAGGGAGGCCAGCTGCGGGCCGCGGCTGAATTCGCCATTAAATGCGCGGTCAAACAATTGCGACGCCTTAAGCGTGCGTTTTTGCGCAGAGGGTTCGCCAAACACGACGACGATGTATTTGCGACCGCCCCGTGCGGCTGTCGCGACAACGTTGAAGCCAGACGGGCAGATGAAACCGGTCTTCATGCCATCGGCACCGGGATAGCGGCCGATGAGCCCGTTGGTGTTCAGCATCACCACATCGGCGAGCTTCACCGCACCAATCCCGAAGAGCGGCGCATAGTCCGGAAATTCTGTGAGCAGAGCGCGCGCGAGAATGGCCATATCGCGTGCCGAAGATTGCTGGCCGTTGGCGTGTAGCCCGTTCGGGTTGATGAAATGGCTGTCTGTCATGCCAAGCTTTTGCGCTTCGGCATTCATGCGCGCAGCGAAATTTTCGACCGTGCCGCCGACGCCCTCGGCCACGACGATGGCGACGTCATTGGCGGATTTCACCATCAGGATCTTCAACGCGTTATCGAGCGTGAGTTCTTGACCGGGTTTGACGCGGATCTTCGAGGGCGGAGCCGCGGCGGCGCGTTTTGAGACGGGGATCGCTGTCTCAAGCCCGATTTCTCCGGCCTCAAGCGCCTTCAACGTCACATAGACGGTCATCAATTTGGTGACGGAGGCGGGATACCAAGGCTGCGTCGCATTCTCGGCGTAGAGGACGCGGCCCGAATCGACATCGGCCACGATGGCAGGCCCGGCCAGAGCAGGCAGGGGGCCAAACGCGAGGACAAGGGCGAGCGCGGCGAGAGCGCGTGTGGGCTTGCTTCTCTCCATGGCGCTTTCGTAAAGCGCCGGGGCCGATTTGCCTAGGTCCGATTTCCCGTAGCCGCTTGGCGTGCTACGCCCGGTCCTCGAATGATGATCGGCGAAGGCCATGCTTGCGTTTCTCTGGATCCCGACGACCCTGATCGCCGCTGCGGCGCAAACGGCGCGCAATGCCACTCAGGCGGGCCTGATCAAGACGATCGGCACGATTGGGGCCACGCAGGTCCGCTTTCTCTATGGTTTTCCCTTCTCGCTGGTATTCCTCGCGCTGGTGGCGGCCATCAGCGGTGAGGCGGTGCCGCGGCCCGATGGCGATTTTCTGTTATTCACGCTGGCGGGCGCGGTCTCCCAGATCGCCGCGACGGCCCTGATGCTCGCGGCCATGAAGGACCGCTCCTTCTCCGTCACCACGGCCTATGTGAAGACGGAACCGATCCTCATTGCGCTCGCTGGCCTCATTCTCTTGGGGGACAACCCAACCCTGTTGGGGTGGACGGCCATTATCGTGGCCACGGCCGGGGTGGTGCTCACGGCCTTAAAGCCCAGTGCGGCTGCAGCCTCTGGTGGATGGAAGCCCGTGGCCCTTGGGGTGGCGGCGGCAGGGGCGTTTGCCCTATCGGCTGTTAGCTTCCGCGGCGCGATTATGGGTTTGGAGACCGGGGTTTTCGTGATCCGGGCCACTACGACGCTTGCTTGGTCGCTCGGTATGCAGACGGCGCTGCTTTTGGTCTGGCTCGCTTTGTTCGACCGCAAGGCGCTGGTGGGGTCATTCACAGCGTGGCGGCAATCAATCCCGGCCGGGTTTTTGGGCGCTTTTGCCTCGCAATTCTGGTTCATCGGCTTTTCGCTCACCAGTGCAGCCAATGTTCGGACCTTGGCGCTCGTTGAAGTGTTCATGGCTATGTTTGTGTCCCGTCGGATCTTCGATCAGTCGATTTCACGGCGGGAAGTGGTGGGGATGGGCCTGATCGTTTTCGGCGTGGCTCTCCTCCTCTGGTCGCATGCCTGACTATCTTGCGCCTCGGGCGCTGAGGCCGCACATTGGCGCCTGAAAAACAGTTCAGGGTGGATCCAATGACTTCGATTGTCGGCTGGGCGCATACGCCGTTTGGAAAGCTTGATGCAGAAAGCGTCGAAAGCCTCGTCGTCCGCGTGACGCGCGAAGCGCTTGATCATGCGGGTATCGAAGCATCCGACGTCGATGCGATCATGCTCGGCCATTTTAACGGCGGCTTCTCAGCGCAGGATTTCACCACCTCGCTCGTGCTGCAGGCAGATGATCGGCTGCGTTTCAAGCCCGCTTTGCGTGTCGAGAATGCGTGCGCGACAGGTTCGGCCGCGGTGCATGAGGGGCTTAAGACGATTGCGGCCAAGCAGGCGAAAATCGTGCTGGTCGTCGGTGTTGAGCAGATGACGAAAACGCCGGGCCCGGAAATCGGCAAGACCTTGTTGAAAGCGTCTTATCTGCCCGAAGATGGTGAAACACCCGGTGGTTTCGCCGGCGTGTTCGGCAAGATTGCGGCGGCCTATTTCCAGCGTCATGGCGATCAATCCGATGCGCTCGCGATGATTGCGGCGAAAAACCATCTGAACGGTGTCGACAATCCTTATGCGCAAATGCGCAAGGATGTTGGGTTCGATTTCTGCCGCAATGAAAGCGAGAAAAACCCTTTTGTTGCAGGGCCTCTCAAGCGCACCGATTGCTCACTCGTGTCCGATGGTGCGGCGGCGCTTGTGCTGGCGGATGATGATGTGGCCGCCACGATGAAGCGGCAGGTGAAATTCCGTGCCACGGCGCATGCGCAAGATTTCTTGCCAATGTCAAAGCGCGACATTCTAAAATTCGAAGGCTGCAGCGTGGCGTGGAAACGCGCTTTGGCGGAGGCCGGTCTTTCTCTCGGCGATCTCTCTTTCGTTGAAACGCATGATTGTTTCACGATTGCCGAACTCATCGAATATGAAGCGATGGGTCTCGTGCCGGAAGGCCAAGGGGCGCGCGCCATTAAGGAAGGCTGGACCGCGAAAGACGGCAAATTGCCGGTCAACCGTTCGGGTGGCCTGAAAGCGAAGGGGCATCCGATTGGTGCAACGGGCGTGTCGATGCACGCGCTCACCGCGATGCAATTGTCGGGAGAAGCGGGTGATATGCAAATCCCGAACGCGCAATTCGGCGGCATTTTCAATATGGGTGGTGCCGCGGTCGCGAATTACATCAGCATTCTCGAGAAGGCGCGCTAAGCTGCGCCGTCCTCAGACTTCGCGATCTGATGCGCGCGCGGAGGGATAAAGGAGCGCGCCCGGTCTAACAGGACGGGGCGCGGCCTTCACTCCGCCTTCACTCCGCCTTGGCTTCAATCGCTAAGGCGTGCACGCCGGCTTTCAATTCGTCGGCAACGCAGGCATTGATGGCGCGGTGGATGTCGACACGGGTCTTGCCCTTGAAGGCGGGGGACACGATCTGAATACGGAAATGGGTTTCGCCGCCCTCGCGCCAGCCGCCATGGCCGCGATGGTGCTCGGATTCATCGATCACGAGGAGGCTTAAGGGGGCAAAAGCAGCCTCGAGCTTCCGTGTCATCGTTTCCTTCACACTCATGGTTCACTCTTTCCTGAAGCGGCAGCGCTTGCCGAGGGGGTGGGCTCTCTCATAATAGCTAAGTCATGAATCTCAACTCGCGCCTTTTCGACAGCATCAGGGTCAAACCCAAGGCCGAAGCCGCCTCCAAGCCGGAGGTCGGGCGCTGCGAGCGTGTGGGCTGCCAGGCGGCGGGCGAGTTCCGGGCCCCTAAAGGCCGGAATAATGAGGGCGAATATTGGAAATTCTGCCTCGAACACGTCCGGGAATACAATTCGACCTATAATTATTTCGCGGGCATGGATGACGATGCCGTCGCCAAATACCAGAAAGAAGATCTGATTGGCCATCGCCCGACATGGTCGATGGGGGTCAATTCGGCCACCCGCGAGGCGGCAGCCAAGGCCGGAGCGGCCGAATTTGAGGCTACGGACCCGTTCGATATCCTCCGTGGCGGCGGTTTCCGGGCCGAGCAGCGCAAGGCCGCCGAACCTGAAACCCGCGTGGGGCCTCTCGCCCGCAAGGCTTACGAAACGCTCGATCTGCCCGAAACCACCCCGAAGGTGGAGGTGAAGGCGCGTTTCAAGATCCTCGTGAAGCGGTTCCACCCCGACATGAATGGCGGCGATCGCTCCTATGAGGACAAGCTCCGCGAGATCATCAACGCCTACAACACGCTGAAATCGTCTGGCCTTGCCTGAGGCTCCGTGTTGACGGGCCTTTCAGGCGGGGCTGATCCGCCTTGAAGAAGGGGCCGTAAGGTGGACTTAAAGCCCCCAAACGCCTAGAAAGATTCCGATCAATGGATCGTTATGTGGTGGTTCCGGCGGCGGAGCCTATTGGCCCGCGCCGCGCTTCTGCAATGCGATGCTGTTTGCCTGGCGAGGATGTATGCCTGCGAAGAATGAAGCGCTGAAAGAAGCCAACGACTCGATCCCCGGTCTGCCTGACACGACCGTGTCCGCACGCAAGGTGTTCGGCATCGATACTGACATGGTGGTTCCGGCCTATAGCCAGACCGATCCGCATGTGCCTGATCTCGATCCGGATTATCTGTTCGATCGCGACACCACACTCGCCATTCTCGCCGGTTTTGCGAAAAACCGCCGCGTGATGGTGACGGGCTATCACGGCACCGGAAAATCCACGCATATCGAGCAGGTCGCCGCGCGCCTCAATTGGCCCTGTATCCGCATCAATCTCGATAGCCATGTCTCGCGCATCGATCTCGTCGGTAAGGACGCGATCGTGCTGAAAGACGGCAAGCAGATCACCGAATTCCAAGATGGCATTTTGCCATGGGCGTTGCAGAACAATGTCGCGCTTGTGTTTGACGAATATGATGCCGGGCGTCCGGATGTGATGTTCGTTATTCAGCGCGTGCTAGAAGTGGCGGGCAAGCTCACGCTGCTCGATCAGAAGCGTGTTATTCGTCCGCATCCTGCGTTTCGTTTGTTTGCCACAGCGAACACGGTGGGTCTCGGCGATACGTCGGGCCTTTACCACGGCACGCAGCAGATCAACCAAGGTCAGATGGACCGTTGGTCGATTGTCACGACGCTCAATTA
>VERN01000012.1 GCA_018882635.1 Beijerinckiaceae bacterium
TTCGTGCTATCGGCCATGCGGCGATGGCAGCGCGTAATCCAGACAATATGATGTCTTATCCGAAAACCGTTGAGCGCTTTATTGGTGAGACAAGCTGGCCATCCCCGAAGCTCTATACGACGTCCAATGATTGCTACACGGGCGAGAGAGTTGTTGTTTCGCACGAAGATAACATTCCAATCAATGTGGCATGTGCTGCTTCTTCGTCCCTTCCAGGTGCATTGGGGCCTACATTCCTGAAAGATCGCCTCTGTATGGATGGCGGTATCTGCCAGACCAGCACACATTCTGATGTTGTTGCCGGTGTTAAGCGCGCTTTGATTGTCTCACTCACCGACGGTGGCTCTGATGCGGTCAAGATTGGTTTGCGAACTTCTGGAATGCCCAATACGCTGCAGCAAGAAGTAAAAGATCTTCAAGCTGGCGGGACAAAAGTAAAGCTGAAGGTCGTAGGTCTTCTTCCCGGTGTTACAAAGGTCGATAGCATCGTCGATCCGAAATGGATCGCGCCCTTGCTCAAATGGGGACATGAGCGCGGGCTTGCTGATGCGGTTGAGATGAACACGTTTTGGAACGCTTAGGCGTTTCCGTTCAACGTTTATGAATAGGGGCGGTCCAAAGTGGCCGCCCTTTTTGCTTCTTATGTATTGCGTGTTTTAGTAAATGTCGCTTTGCGTCAGTGAAACATCGAAGCTATAATTTTTCGTTGCTGCATGGAGAATGGGGTTATTTAATCTCGATCCGGCGTGTTGCAGACTTCTCTAATGATGCAACGATATGTTCACACAAGCGTTTTCCGGGTTGATTGAGATGCGACGCAGCAATTAACGCAATTTCGGTATCACGGAGATCGGGAAGATCCCTGCCACTCAAGGCTTTGAGATCCGCGGGCACCATATCTTTCGGCAACACGCTCACACCAAGGCCGGCTTTGACAGCTGCGAGTGTGCCGGCGAGGGAGCCACAGGTATAGGCAATCCGGAAATCGCGTTTGGCTTGTTTCAATGTGCTGGTTGCCCGTTTGCGGTAAACGCAAGGCTCAGGTGATACAACCAAAGGAACGCATTCCTTGCGATTCACTGTGTAGCCTTCGGGGGCGACCCAGACCAAGGGTTCGCGCCATACGCGCACGCCGGAGAGTTTGACTGTTGGTTCGCGTTTGACCAGCACGAAATCAAAGGCCTCATTGCGGAACATATCCATGAGATTGAGCGTGAGGTCGCAGGTGACTTCGAGTGCCACTAGGGGATGGGCCTGCACAAACTCGCCCAGGATTGAGGGGAGATGTGTTGTGGCGAAGTCTTCTGGAGCTCCAATTCTGACCCGCCCAGCGAGTTGAGGCTCGTTAATCCGGTCCATAATCTCGTCATTCAAGGCGAGCATTCGGTGCGCATAATTTAGGAGAATGTCGCCATCATGTGTGAGGCGTACCGTTCTTGAGCTCCGCTCGCATAATTGGCAGCCAATGACCTCTTCTAGTCGCTTAAGTTGGAGTGAGACCGTGGATTGATTGCGGAGGAGCCGTTCTGCAGCGCGCGATATGTTTCGTTCAGCTGCAATCACGGCGAAGGTGCGCAAAAGATCGATATCAAGGTTACGGGTTAGGGGCATGGCCGATCCCACTATTGGAGTTAGCAATAGTATGGATTGTCATTATCAATTTTCAATATGCACTTCGTGTCGCTTATACGGCGAAAGGGCCTAGTCGGCCCTTCAAACCGGAGGCGTATATGGACGCGAGCCTTTTCAAAGCCCTGATCGACCCTGCCATTTTGTTCTTCTTTTTTGGTCTTTTTGCCGGATTTGTCCGATCAAATCTCGCTATTCCTGAGCAGATTGCGAAGTTTCTGTCGCTCTATCTTCTTGTGGCCGTTGGTTACAAAGGGGGCGTCGGCATGTCGCAGGCTGGGTTCTCTACCACCATGGCGCTTGCGCTGACGGCTGCTCTCATTTTGGCCTTCGTTATACCTGTCTACGCCTTCGCTCTTCTGAGGCGGCGGCTCAACCCGTTTGACGCCGCTGCAGTCGCCGCAACCTATGGCTCTGTGAGTGCGGTAACCTTCATCACGGCCGCCGCGTTCATTGAAAGGCAAGGCGTGCCCTATGGTGGTTATATGGCTGTCGCGCTGGTCTTGATGGAAAGCCCGGCGATTATCATGGCCGTTCTCTTAGCGAATGTTGTCAGAGCACAAGCGGCAGCGTCCGGGTCGGCAAGTGCAGTCCAAGTCTCGCTCAAAACTGTCCTCCATGAGGCCTTCACCGATGGAGCGCACCTTCTTCTGCTTGGTGCTTTGGTGATTGGTTACTTGACCGGTGCGCCGGGCAAAGCGGCGCTCGATCCATTTCTCACTTCAATCCAGAAAGGGATGCTTCTCTTCTTCTTGCTGGAGATGGGTTTACTTGTCGCGCGGCGCGCTAAAGACATTCAATTTCAAGGGCCATTCCTGATCGTCTTCGCGATTGTGCTGCCCTTGGTCAATGCTGTCTTTGCGACAGGACTGGCTTATCTCTTCAAACTGCCTCTTGGCGACGCTTTCTTGCTGGCGGTGCTAGCGGCAAGCGCATCCTATATCGTGGTGCCAGCTGTGGTTCGCTACGCAATCCCAGAGGCTAATGCCAGTCTTTACTTCGGAATGTCACTCGCAATGACCTTCCCATTCAATATCTTGATCGGCATTCCACTCTACTACACCGTTCTCAAATCGATCTGGGGATGACCATGCAAAAGATGAAACGTATCGAAGTCCTCTTGCCTGACGCTTTGGTTCAACCTTTCACCGAGCAAATTGAACAATGTCAGTACCAAACCTATACGATCAGTGGAGGATTGTCGGGCCGTAACAGGCAGGGCGCTGCGACGCCCGGCCTGTCTGATGCCAGCGTGACCATCCTATGTCTCGCAGAAGAAGCTCAGCCAATGATCGCAACAGTGGAGCGCTTTCTGACTCGCTATGGCGGCATCGGTTCGGTGATCGATGCGCAGGGTATTAATGTCGGCTAATAAAAACAGCTTAACGATACGCGCGCCTTACAAAGTGGCGCGTATCGTTTTGCACGACGCGCCCGAAAGTGCGTACGTTGGTGGCTCGTCTAAGCAGTGTGTGAAATGCGCTACTGATTCTGGCTGTTGAACGTGATGTTGTTCAAGTTAGAATGTTGTTCTATCAAATTGCTCAACGGGGAAGTATGGGGCGGATACTTGCTGACTCGGATTGATCAGTGCCGCCCGATCGCTGGTCTAATTACTCAAACTTCGCATGGAAGGCAAAAACACCAGATGAAGCCATTCCGATGGTTTCGCATTTGATGAATAATTTCGACCGTACGATGAGCATTACGATTGATGAACCCAGCACAGGCGCAAAAAGTGAAGGCGCCGCGTCTTAAGGCCCGACGTCAGAAGCGACATGGTTCACTATCATGACCGATCTCAATCAAAGCCATTTTTATATTCGCACGATCAAGATGATCAATCATGTTAAAATTGGTATGCGAAAATTGGCTAGCATTAAGATGGTCAAGACAGTATCTTTTGATGCGCTGAGCAAGTATACGAGCCTTGATTGGACCGATCTTTTTCTGAAGTGATCTCACGGGTTTTTAGGTTGATCCAATCGCTCCCATCCTGCGCAGCAGGTGGGAGCAATGTCATCTTCAAGAACAGGCCTACGTAACGCTGAAACATGACATCCTTTAGACTATCCTGCGCTTTCATGGCTGGTGTGCTGCTCAGCAGCACGCCCTTGCGCGCGTCTGATAGTTCAGGTGGCCATGATCATACAGCACATCATAGCAAGAAGATTGAAATCTCGGCCGAGAGTGAATGGCGCGAACGCCAGAACGACCGACGGATTGGACGGGTGCATGAGCTCACGCATGCACAGCGTGAGAAGGAATTGCGTGATAAAGAGGATACAGGGACGCCCTATCAGAACTATTTGAAATTCAAGCATTGGCTTGCCCAATATGGAGTCACGGCACAGATCGCGCCCACAATCCTGAGTCAATGGGGCGCACCAACCGGAGGCAAGTCGGCCTTTCAATGGATTGTGTCACCTGCACTCAATTGGAACGCTTTTGAATCCCACGAAATCGGGCAGGGTTCTTTGCAATTTTCTTATAGTTTCAACCGTTACGGAAACCAACAAAGCGGTGCCTCATTAACAGGCCACCTTCGCGCGATCACTCCGGTGAATGACACACCGGTGAATGATTACACATTCAATCAAATGACCTATACGCATGTTTTGCCGGGTAATTTTTTACAGATCAGCGTCGGCCAGTATCCATTTTCAAATTTTGATAACAATCAATATGCCGCTAATCAGCAGACGAACTTTATCAATTATGCGCTGTCTCAAAATGCGTCTCAAGCTTATGTCCCTGACAGCTTAGGTGCTTATCTTCAGATTAACCCCACACAAACGGTTTCTTTTGCTGCCGGTTTCCAAGACGCCAATAACATTAACGGCAACCGGATCCAATTCTCGACAGCGGCTAAAGGCCAATATGCGTGGTTTGGTTATGCGCAATGGAAGCCGGTGATAGAGGGTCTTGGGACAGCGCAGTATAGCTTGCTCTTTTATCAGCAGCCCAAAGTTCCATCGCAGATGGAGTCTTCTCAAGGTTGGTCGCTGAACTTGGTCCAGAATATCGGTCAAAAATGGGGCGTCTTTCTGCGCGCTAATATGGCAACTGGTGCAATTGCGCCAATCGCGTCTTCCGTAGCGGCAGGTTTTGTTGTCAATAATCCGTTCGGAGGCGTTCAAGGTGATCAATGGGGTGTTGGGATCGCTTGGAACAAAACGAATAAAGCCTATTTTTCAATGCTGAATGTGCGTGATGGCGAGTTCGTCGCGGAAACCTATTTTAATTTTGTACTCTCAAAAGTGCTTCAACTTGGGCCAAGTGTTCAATTCATCGTCAATCCCGCGTTAGAACCGCAGGCGAGCACGGCCGCCGTTTTTACACTGAGAGCCACGGGTCTGTTTTAGTGTTCCGCAAGCGGACGAAAGCCGCTTTTGATCGAAACAAAAGCGTTGTTGGTGAAGATCTTTGGCATGAATGTGTTCTTATATTGTCAGGGCGATTACACTGCTGATATTGCGCTTGATGTTATCAACGCGATCCAAGCTAACTCGACGGCCTTGGGTAAAATCCTGTGGCGTCAGCATTACGTCATCGGTTTGCAAGGTATGCATTTCAACGAGTGTCTTTTGGGCTTTTGCTGCGACGAATTTTTTGTCATTTCGTTGAAAGAAGACTCGGCTTGTGTCGCATTTGATGCAAGAGTTAGAATCAAGATTTGAGATAGGCCAATAGCGCTATTTTTTATCGTTTTTATTCGTAGAATATTGGCTGCCGTCTATGACGGTAGATATATTGGTTCCCTTCGCAAAAAGTTTCTTAAGTTCAGCTTTTGCAGGTGCCGCCATGCTCAATCGCAAGCCGAGGCAAAAAAGCGAGAGCATTTTGGTTTCGAAAAGCGGAAGGCAATGGCCGTCGTAGTCAATATGTGTTGATCAGAGAGCGAGGCCGCACGGCGTGTGCGGCCTCGCTTGACTATCTAATCATTATTTGAGGAAGACATTGACCGTTTCAGCAAATTTCTTGTGCTGCTGAAACAGGAACGCATGCCCACCTTCAAAAAAGGCGAGCCATGCGAACGGGATTTGGCTGGCGATGATGACAGAATTGATCGGCTTATCGATCACATCATAACGACCATCTGTGACGAGAACGGGGTTCTTGATGTTTTTCAGATTCTTGAAGTTCTCTTCATCCGCACTCCATAGGGTTGTGCGGGCGCGGTTTTGCCGGATCGTCGTCTCTTTTGAAACGGTGAAATCGTTGGGCGCCGTTCCTTGCTTCGCAGCGATCTCGAAGCGCTTGAACATGGCCATGGCTGTCTTTGAACCGCCTTCTTGCGGAGGGACAAGGAGGGCCATTTTCTCACTAATGGGGAGGTTGGGATTGTTCAGCTTGTCCTCAACATCCTTGTCGGCTGGCACGTTTTGGCTGCCACCGGGATTTGGCGCTGCCAGAATGGCTTTTCCGACGAGATCAGGATGACGGATCAATAATTGCTGCGCGATGCGTGCGCCCATGGACCAACCCAGAATATCAGGCTGTTTGAGGCCCAGTGCCTTAATCAAACCCGCGGCGTCATCGGCCATCTGCGGAATGGTTGTTTTGTTTTCTTTGGTGTCAGTCGAATATCCGACGCCACGATTGTCAAAAATAATCAGCTGACGCGTTTTTGCGAGCTCCTCAATCAGCAGGGGATCCCAATAGCTCATTGTTGAAATGAAACCATTGATCATCAGCAGCGGCTTGCCCTTGCCTCTTACATAATAGGCCAGCTTTACCTCGCCAACTTGCGCGTATTGGATTTTGGGTTTGAACGCTGCATGGGCCGGTGCTTGGGCGGTCAAGGAGAGGCCAAGAGCGGCGAGAGCAAGGAAAGAGCGTCTTATAAAAGTAAGCGTCATCATGGTTCATCCAGTCGATAGAACACGAATTGCGAGGGAAGGGTTCTTAGAACCCGAACCGATCAAGTCAGCTCGTTTTAGCGGAGCTTGCGTGGGCTCAAAAGGGGCCCGTTTTTATGAGGTGCTTCCTTGCCCATTTTGGGTGGATAAGAAAAGACATAACCATAGGGAAAGTGAGGCAAAGAGCGATAGAAAAAAGCCCAATAATGCGCACGATTGCGCAATTTTAGGCTTAGTCACATAGCCCGAAAATCGCTAATCATCGTCTCAGATTCGGTCTGCACGAGGGGATTTCTAATGAAGCTTGCAGTCAAAGCGTTTGCGGCCTGTGCCCTGTCCGCTGTGTTTTCTTTTGGCGCCATGGCGGCTGACGCGCCTAGCCGCAAGCAAGCGCCTACAGCGCCAGCCACACCGAGCAGCGATTGGTCTGCGGAAATCACTCTTTATGGCTGGGCCATTGGAATCAACGGCACGGTGCAGACGTTCCCGCGTGTTCCGCCGGTGCATGCCAATGTCGGCTTCAATGAATTGCTGAAGAATCTTGATGGCGGAATCATGCTTTCGGCGTCCGCCATTGCCGACCGCTATGTCTTCTTCGGAGATCTCATCTACGCGAAAGTCTCACCGAAGAAAAATTTCCGGATTGATCCGCGCTATGATCTTTCCGGAACGATGACGCTGGATCTCAACGATTTCATGGGATTGGCCGCGGGCGGATACCGTGTCTATTCTGACCCTACGACAAGTCTCGATCTTTTGATCGGCGCCCGTGTGTTCTCCGTTGGGACCAGCGTTAATTTTGCGCTTGATGCGGGATCACGGCAGCTCGCTGATGCACAGCTGGCGGATCGCACTAAAACATGGGTGGATGGCGTTGTCGGTGCGCGGGCCGTCTATAAGCTTACGGACAATGTGCGTCTAACCGGTATTGCCTTTGTTGGCGGTCTTTCCTCGAAATATGAATGGGATGTCTTCGCCAGCATTGGTTACGACTTCACGAAAAACTGGAGCGCTTTTGTTGGGTATCGCGCCCTCGGCGTGAATTATCGCAGCGACGGTTTCATTTATGACGTCGTACAGCAAGGGCCCTTGGTCGGGATCACGGCGCGCTTCTGATCCCAGACTTGATTGTCGTTCTGGCTATAACGTCCAAAGAGGTAGGGGAGCCGATCTCGTCATCCTTGAGGATAATCCCTACAAGGTCGATCCGGATACAATCAGCAAAATCAAGATCAGCGAAACCAGGGTCGGTGGCCAAAAGAAATTCCGTTGAGCCACTTCAACCGATAAGGCCTAGTTGCTTCATACATGATGATGGGCGGTCCTAAGGGCCGCCCTTTTCATATCGTGATGAGGATCTGATGAAGAAGCAGCGGCCGCTTATGAAAAACTGATGAGCGCTGAACCTATTGAAAAACTTGCACCAAACCCGATGAGGAGCGCGGTGTCTCCGGCTTTCGGGCGCTTTTGTTGCACGAGCTGATCAAACAGGTAGGGCACGCTGGCGCTCGACGTGTTGCCTGTTTCAGCAAAGGAGGCGCACAGTTTCGACGGATCAATGTTCACTGTTTTGCAGGCTGGCAGAAGGATCCGCGTTAGATTGGCTTGATGCGGAATAAGCCAATCAATCGTATGCCCTAAATCCTGATAATGCTTGATTTCTTCGACAAGAATTTTCACCGCGCCCACTGCAACGGGCGGTCCGGCCATATACCAGCGCGCATTTTCAGGAACGGCCGATGTCAGTTCAGAGGCTAAAACGCCGGCGCCTTTCACATAGGCCATGCTCTCACGATCAACCATGGATGTTGCGCGACTTGAGACGAGCGTTCCTATGCCGGTGGTATTGGGTGCAATTAACATCCCCGCTGCTGCATCGCCGAACAATGTGCTGATGCCAAAGGCGGTTGGGTCGTAACGGATACAGCGCGATGAGAATTCAACCGCAATCAACGCAACTTTCCGAAACCCCATCGCCTGAACCAGGCTTTGCCCAATGGTCATGGCATACATAAAACCCGTGCACGCATTGCTGCCAATATCGAGCACAAACGGGTTGCCTAATTCTGGATGGTCCTCACGCAAATCGGCGATGATTTGTTGCGAGAGTCCCGGAAAGCCTTGGATTGAAGAGGATGATACAATCACGGCGTCGAGGTTTGACCAATCCTGATCAACCATCAGCTTTTGCAGCATTGAGACGCCGACATCGACGGGGCTTTCTTTCTTATCGAAGAAGCGACGTGATTTAAGGCCAGTCTTTTGTTCAATCAGTTTGGCGCGATCGCGTGCACGCGATTCGGCGTCAGGATTGAAGACCTTCCTCTTGTGAGCACCTTTGATCAGCAATTCGACGATCTCGACGTTCGAAATCGTGGCCGGCGGCAATATGCTTGCTGTTGAGATGATGGATACCGGCACCATTATTGTCTCTTAAGAGCTGCTGATGCCGTCGCAAGTGGGGGTGGGCACCGATTTGGGTCCTTATACAGCTTCGGGCTGATATTGACAAACGAGGGGATTTTCTTGCGAGCACGCGTCATGATGGTAGGTGGTAGTCGGTTTCTCGCTTGCCTGCGTTTGAAATGACCATAGACTCATGTTTCTTGCGATTATGAGACGGGATCCTGCCATGAAGCGATTGGCCATTATCTTATCACTGCCTGTGCTCATTGCGTGGGGTGTGCACGCACAGGCCCAGATCATGACGCTGCCGCCTATGACACCCTTGGCGCAAATGCCATCGGGCGAATACCGCCTCGATAAGACCCATGCCAGCGTAACGTGGAAGGTCGGGCATCTGGGCCTTTCGCGCTATACAGCACGCTTTTCAAAAATGGATGCGACGCTTGTGATTGATGTTAAAAATCCGGCCAAGAGCGAGCTCACGGCTATTGTTTACCCGAATTCAATTGCCACAGATTTCCCTTTTGTATCGGAGACCGATTTCGATCAGGTGCTTGCAACGGGCAAGGAATGGTTCAATGCCGATCGCTATCCTGAAATTCGCTTTTCATCCAAGCGTATTGAGATCACGGGGAGCAATACGGGCAAGGTGCATGGGGAGCTGACCATGCTTGGAAAGACGCGGCCCTTATCGCTGAATGTCAAATTCAATGGCGCCTATCAAAAGAAGCTACTGACGAATGTTCCGGCACTGGGCTTTTCGGCCAGTGCCACTTTGAAACGGAGTGAATGGGGTTTGAGCGCTTTTGTTCCCGTCGTGAGCGATGAAGTCGAGATCGCGATCGAGGCTGAGTTCGATAAGGCTCCGTGAATATTGTCAGCGGTGATTTGCGGGGCGCCGTTTTTTAAAATTGGGCCAACGTCTAGGATAGCAGTCTCGTTGCTGCATCAATCGATTGCGATTCTGTAATGCCGTGCATTCTCGCTGTCATATTTACATGGCTAATGATGCCATGCTTCCAGCCATCATCAGGGTCGCCAATGCGTGCGCTGTTATGCGCATAGGCAGCCGCGGCGATCTTCATGGCGTCGAGTGCTGCGAGGGCGCTGATCCCCGCCTGATCCTTGCCAACACCGGCATCATTAAAGAAGAGCACTTTTACGGGAACCCGGATCGCATATTGCACGACGCTGAGCCCGCCATGCGAGCCGGTCACGATAATTGCGTCAGCATGATCAGCGTTCAGTTGCGTGATCGATGGTAACAACACCACGCGCTGTCCTTGCTCCGTGATGATGATCTCGATGGCGCTCATCACTTTCCACTAAAGCGAACGCGATTGGGCTCCGGGCGCCGCGTATAGCAGCGCCCGAAGCAATGATGATTACGAACGATATTTGTTTTTCGGTGTGAAGCCCGACGGCGTCGCAGCACGTGCATCACGCACCCAGACGACACGATCAGGATGCAAGCCGCCACCGAAGACGGCCGGCACGGCCGTGCGGCGGGCGCGGTGTAACAATCGCGTATCGGCGATGCCACAGCGCGGATGCACGCCACCATTGTCAGCGACAATCTTGTCCCATGCTGCTTTGCGCTTGGCGAGGATAGCCGGATCATTGAGCGCGGGGCTGGAGAGTTCGTTGACATTGAGGTCGACGACGATTTCGTCACCTTCTTCAAGCATTGCAATCGGGCCGCCGAGAGCCGCTTCCGGCCCAACGTGACCAATCACAAGGCCGACCGAGCCGCCCGAGAAACGCGCATCTGTCATCAGAGCGATGACGATTCCGCGCTCGCGACACAGCGTTGTGATGCGTGAGGTAGGATCAAGCATTTCCGGCATGCCCGGCGCGCCGCTCGGGCCTTCATAACGCACGATCACCATGTCGTGGTTCTTGAAGCTGTCCGGGTTTTGATCGAGTGCAGCCAACAAATCCTGCTCGCCGTCAAAAATGCGGGCGCGGCCGCGGAAAATGTTGTTTTCCAAGCCACCTTCAACGCCAGCCAATTTGAGAATGGCGGAGAAGTCAGGCGACAGATTGCCGCCCAGCATGCGCAAGCCGCCGGTCGGCTTGAATGGCTTTTCAACCGTGTAGATCACATCGCCATCGGGCTTGTTGGCGTTGAGACGCTTGACTTGCTCAGCCAGCGTTTCGCCGGTGCAGGTCATCACATCGCCATTGAGGAGGCCCGCTTCAAGCAATTCGCGCACGATCACCTGCACACCACCCACGCGGTCGATATCGACCATGGAATATTTGCCATAAGGGCGGGCATTGGTGAGCACGGGCACGACGTGCTGCGAGAGATGGTTGAACTCTTCTGGCGTCATCACATCGCGCCAGAAATGGCCGTAGCCAGCCGCGCGCGCAATTTCGGGCACGTGCAGGACCACGTTAGTCGAGCCGCCAATCGCCATCGACACGATCATGGCGTTACGCAATGAATCGCGCACGACGATGTCGCGTGGCTTCAGGCCCTTGGCCATCATATTGGCGAGATAGGTCACCAGCTCTTCGGGGAATTGGTTGAGACGACGCGGATCGTCGGATGCGGGTGCCACCATATGGAGAGGCTGCATGCCGACGACGCCGATGAAGGTCTGCATCGTGTTATAGGTGAACATGCCGCCGCAGCTGCCGATACCGGGGCAGGCATGGCACGCGATGTGATGGCGATGGGCGGGATCGGGATGGCCAGCCACCTGATAGGCGCTGACGATATCGAGCATTTCGCCGGTTTCGGGATCTTTGCCGGGATGGATCGGGCCGTCCGACATGATGATGCCCGGCTCATTGTGCTCCAGCAAGGCAGCGAGCGTGCCGACAGGCGGCTTATCGCAAGCGACCACGGCGATGGTGCCAGCAAGGCCCGTCGCTTCAAGATGTTCGCAGAGCGAGTCCTGAGTGACTTCACGACCCAGCAGCGAATAGCGCATTTCGCGGGTGCCGTTGCGGATGCCGTCGGAGGTCGCGATCGTATATTCGGGCTGCACAAGGCGGAGTTTCAAATGGCCGGGGCCTTGGCCGATCCGGGACTTCAGGCGCTCATGGATCGCATCGACCTTCGACATCACGCCCAGATAGCATTGGCTGTCGCCCTTGGTGCCGACCACGCCGACGGAGGGTTCATGGATCAGGTCTGGGTCGGTTCCGAGTTCACGGGCGATTCCCAGCGTCTGGCTGGAACGTCCCGGATGACGGTCAATGATAACGATGCGATCTTTCGCCATGACTTTTCACATTCTTCGTCTGTGGATTGCCGGAGAAGGGTAACGGTCTTCTATACGCTTCGGGGGGAGACAGGGGCAAGCCACGATGACGCTGATTTTTCAATGTTCACCGTGACATAAGAGCAGGAAGGAGCCGTTTTGGGGGCTCTTGTCGGTATCGCGTGGCTTCCGACGTGCCGGCACCGGGACCTTGCCAAGCGCAGCCTCTGGCGGCAAAGATTGCGCCTCTTTTCTCAGCTGGCTTGCCGAATCGTGATTTCGACAAACCGCATGCCATGGGTGGTTGTTTCATGCGTGATGTTTCTTCGGGGCGCGAGGCTGGTCTGGTGGCACAAATCACTCAACGCGGCTCAGGACGGCTCGATCGGCGATCGTTTCTTCTCGGTGCGTCGGCTGCGAGCCTTAGCGCGCTCGGCCTTGCGGGATGCAACACAACCGAAGGCATGAGCGCTGCCGAGGCAGCCAAAATCTACACGGCGTTGCCGAATGAGAAATTCCCGGTGCCTGCCGCCGATGTCACCAAGATTGATCCGAAATATTATCGCACCACGGTTGCGTATGAGACGGATGAAAAGCCGGGCACCATCATCGTCGATCCGAGCAATTATTATGTTTACAGGATCGAGGGCGACGGCACGGCGACCCGCTATGGCGCCAATGTTGGCCGGCAGGGCTTCCTGTGGCATGGCGAGGCGTATGTCGGGCGCAAGGCGGAATGGCCAATCTGGACGCCGCCGAAGGAAATGATTTTGCGGCAGCCGGAAACAAAAAAATGGGCAGGCGGCATGCCGCCGGGCCTCGAAAATCCACTCGGCGCGCGCACGCTTTATCTCTACCAAAATGGTGCCTACACGCTCTACACGATTTACAGCACGATCGATGAGGAAACGATTGGCACCAATCTGACGAGTGGTTGCACCGGGCTCATGACGCAAGACATGATCGATCTGTATGACCGCACACCCGTCAAGACGAAGGTCATCGTGTTGCCTGCGTAAGACAGTCTTACATTTATAGCGAAGTAGCCATGGGTTTTCATCACGGTCTTACCGCGCGAGATTTGAGCGATTGTCCGGGGCTTTCGGACGCCTTGCAATGTCTCGATCGCTTCGCCGATGACACAGCGCAGCCTTTGCGCACGACGGTGACGCGTTTCGGCTATGAGCGTCATCTGTTGCATGCTGATCCGGAAAATCGATTTGTTATACTCAATCTGATCTGGCCGCCGGGGGCTGCAACTCCTTTCCATCGGCATCTTGTCTGGTGTGCCTACACACTCGTCTCAGGCGTATTGACAGAAATGGTGTCCAAGAAAGATTTGAGCGGCTATGGCGAACGCTCGCTCACGGTTGGCACAGTTAACCTCGATGCAGGCGGTGGCCCTTATACGCATCGTTTGGTCAACGCGTCGTCTGATCTCGCGCGCTCTATCCATATCTATGGCGTAGCGCCCGATCATTATGAGACGGGCGTTAATCTCTTTATTGACGAGCTCATGCGTCCTTAAGACGGATAGCGCCCTAAATTATCGGCAAATTGTTTCACAAGCTTTGTGCCTGTTGCAGTTGGGCGCATCGCCGGTGCCCGATCATAAACTTCTATTCCAGCGCGCGCCGCAAAAAGGCGCTTGCCATAACAAATCAAATTTTCAATTCCTTGCATCGTGTAGACAATGGCTGGCAGGATCGTGCGATAGATGCGATCGGCCTCTTCTTCATGACCACTCCGATAAAGATCATAGGCTTTGACGGCATAATCAATCATGTCGGGGGCGAGGATTAGGCCGGTGCAGCCGATTTTCAGATTATCAATCAATTCAAGTCCGGCGCGCCCATTGAGAACGGTGAACCGGTTTTCTGTCGCAGCCAAAAGATGGGCGATATCAACCACTGGGCCTTCGCCCTTTACAATGCAAACATTGGGGGCTTGGGTGTTGAGTTCGACCAGATCAGCGCTCTGCAATGAGCGTCCAAAAAATGCGGGCGCATTCTGAATCCCAACAGGGATTGATGTGGCGTTGGCGACGCGGATAAAGAAATCAATGTATTCGCGCGCGCCATAAGCGCCGACCATGGGTGGTTGGAGGATCACCCAATCAGCGCCCGCCTTTTCCGCGTGACGAACCTGACGAATTTGCTCGGCGACGGATGAGCCGTAAATCGTGAAGGCGAGGGGGATGCTTAATACGCGATCCTCGGCCAGCCAATCCATGATCTGGCAGCGTTCGTGCTCGCCCAGCTTTGAGACTTCGGTTGCAAGGCCGAGCGCTGCGAGCCCATGCACGCCCGATGCGATGCAGATCTCGGTTTGCCGCCGCATCGCCTTGCGATCGAGTTCTTCATTCCTGTCAAACAGGGCGTAAAGAATGGCGTGAATGCCGTGTGGCTTACGAGGATCAAATGACATCGGGACCTCAATGACTTTCGCGTGGCACGGCATGGCCGCGGCAGCCGACAAGGAAATCGAGATCGGCGCCCTGATCGGCTTGCAGAACGCGTTCGACATAGAGGCTTTGATAGCCCCCCTTCATCTCATGCGATGGTGGCGTCCAATGTTGGCGCCGTGCGGCGATTTCCTCGTCCGAGACCATTAATTGCAAGGAGCGGGCTGGTACGTTGAGCTCAATCCAATCGCCATCTTTGACAAGGGCAAGCGGGCCGCCAATTGCGGCTTCAGGCGCCACATGCAAAACCACGGTTCCGAAAGCGGTGCCTGACATGCGCGCATCAGAAATGCGCACAAGATCACGCACGCCTTTTTCGAGTAGCTTTTTCGGCAGCGCCATGTTGCCGACTTCGGCCATGCCGGGATAACCCTTTGGGCCGCAATTCTTTAGCACCATGATGGAGTGCTCATCAATCTCGAGCGCGGGATCATCAATCCGCGCCTTGTAATCCTCAATGGTTTCGAACACGACGGCGCGGCCGCGATGGACCATCAGGGCGGGCGTTGCGGCTGACGGTTTCAAGATAGCGCCATTCGGTGCAAGATTGCCCCGCAACACAGCAAGGCCACCATCCTGCGTCAGAGGATTGGAGACGGGGCGAATAACTTCTGGATTATAATTGTGTGCGGTGGCGATTTGTTCGCCCATGGTGATGCCGCTGACAGTCTTCGCGTCTTTTTCGAGGAGATGGGCGATTTCTTTCATCACCGCGGGGAGGCCGCCGGCATAGCAGAAATCTTCCATCAAGAAACGCCCCGAGGGCATGAGATCAAGAATGGTCGGGACGTCACGGCCATACCGATCCCAATCATCAAGCGTGAAAGGCACGCCGAGGCGGCCCGCCAGCGCGATCAAATGGATGACAGCATTGGTTGATCCACCAATAGCTCCCGCGACACGCACCGCATTGATGAAGGCATTTTTTTGTAGGATGGCGGAGGGACGCAGATCGTCCATCACCATCTGAACCATGCGGCGGCCGGACAAGCGCGCAAGCCGGTTGCGGTGCGCGTCGACGGCCGGATAAGCCGCGTTGCCCGGTAATGTCATACCAAGTGCTTCGGCCATCGACGCCATGGTTGATGCCGTACCCATTGTCATGCAATGGCCGGGCGAGCGCGACATGGCATTTTCAGCGGCGGCAAATTCTTCCGCCGTCATTTCGCCTGCGCGGACTTGCTCGGAGAATTTCCATACATCGGTGCCCGAGCCAATTGCGCGGCCTTGATAGCGACCGTTCAACATCGGGCCGCCGGAGACAACAATGGCGGGGAGGTCGCAAGACGCAGCGCCCATCATCAGCGAGGGCGTGGTTTTATCGCAGCCCGCCATTAACACCACGCCATCAATCGGGTTGCCGCGAATGGCTTCTTCCACATCCATGGAGGCGAGATTGCGAAACAGCATGGCAGTGGGGCGGAGATTGGATTCGCCGCAAGAAAAGACGGGAAATTCAAGCGGCAGGCCGCCAGCTTCGAGCACCCCTGCCTTCACATGCTCGACAAGGCCACGAAAATGGATGTGGCACGGTGTAAGCTCGGAGAATGTGTTGCAGATACCGATGACGGGACGCCCATCAAACGCGTCATCAGGCAAGCCATTATTCTTCATCCAGCTGCGGTGAATGAAGGCGTCTTTTCCCAATCCGCCAAACCAGCTCTGTGACCGTAATTTCCGCATACACCTATCTCAACGCTGCCATCCCGGATGTCCGGTTGGCTGACGCTATCGGAACAGGGCCTGATTGCAATATGGGAGCGGCCCAGCCAACCAAAGGGGCGCCCAGATTGACAAAAGCAGGGGCGGGGCGCTCTTAGTTGGCCGACGCAAACAGAGGGATAGACGTGTCGGATTGGCTGAGCCTTATGCCTTTCATTGCCGCTGTCTTTGCCGTCGCGGCGAGCGGCGCGGTCTTTATGCCGGGTGAGTGGTATCGCTCTCTGAACAAGCCGACATGGACACCGCCGAGCTGGCTGTTCGCTCAGGCATGGACGGTCCTCTATGTCATGATCGCGGTGGCGGGATGGCTCGTCTGGAAAGGCGAGAATGGGACGGCGGCTCTGGCCGTTTGGGTGGCCAACCTCGTTTTTAATGCGGCATGGTCGTGGTTGATGTTTGGGCGGCGCCAAATTGCCTTAGCGTTAGTTGATGCCTTTGCCATGTTGGCGACCATTGTGCTTTTCCTTGTTCTGGCCGCCCCTGTCAGCATGACCGCTGTGTGGTTATTCGTGCCTTATCTCGCTTGGGTTAGCTTTGCTGCGTTTTTGAACTTCACAATTTTGCGGTTAAATCCCGCTCCGCACTAAGTCCTGCCAGGCCTTATAGCGGCCTCTGCACGGGCAGGGGGATGCGCTTGGCAAGGCTCTGCTTGAACTGTTACGGTTTATGGCTTCTGCGCCCTTCGCGCGGGTCTGTTCCATCACGGTTCATCCATCCTCATGCTCAATCCAACACAACACCAAGCCGCATCTGATCTCCTCTTCACCAAATGGTCCGAGCGTGCTTGCCTTGATGCCTTACCCGCATCATGTCGGCCGCAAACGCGCGAAGAGGGTTATGCCATTCAAGCCTTGGTGGAGCGCCGGAGTGCGCATCCATTGTTTGGTTGGAAAATTGCCGCCACCAGCCAAGCGGGACAAGCCCATATTGGTGTGAGTGGACCGTTGGCGGGACGCATTCTGCGTGAGCGCGTGGTTTCACCGGGAGCAAGCGTTTCACTTGATGGTAATCAGATGAAGGTGGCAGAGCTCGAATTCGCATTTGTGATGGGATCCGATCTCACGCCGCGCACAGAGCCTTACAGTGTGGAGGAAGTTTTAGCGGTGGTGGCTTCGCTTCATCCTGCAATCGAGATTCCCGATTCGCGCTACACCGATTTTGTCCATGCAGGTGAAGCGCAGCTCATCGCCGATAATGCATGCGCCCATGAATTCATGTTAGGTGAGGCGACCAAGGCAGATTGGCGTACGATGGATTTAAAGGCACATCCGGTACGCGGCTTTCGCACGCGGGGTGGGGAGACTTACACGCGCGACGGCATTGGTGCGAATGTTCTGGGAGATCCACGTCTGGCCCTGACATGGCTTGCGAACGAATTATCCTCCATCAATGTTCCGCTGAAGGCCGGGCAGGCGGTGACAACGGGCACATGCATGGTGCCGATGGAAGTGATCCAAGGCGATGCGGTGGATGGCGATTACGGTCCGATCGGCAAGATTAGCATCCGGTTCATTTAATCGCTTATTTAGGGCGTCGATAATCTTTCGCGCGCGAGGGTTCCTTCATGACGGATAAGCTCCACGGCCTTGATAATGGGCTGACCAATTATGGCGATAAGGATTTCGCCCGTTTTCTGCGTCGTTCGTTTGCGCGCTCGATGGGGATTTCGCGGGAACTTCTCAATAAGCCCGTGGTTGGCATCGCGATGACGCCCTCTGGCTTCAACAATTGCCATCGCTACATGCCTGATCTTGTTGAGGCGGTGTCGCGCGGTGTTTTGGCGGCCGGTGCTTTGCCGTTGCCATTCCCCACTGTCTCATTGGGCGAGGTCTTCCTCAATCCAACAAGCATGATGTATCGCAACCTCATGGCGATGGACACGGAAGAAATGATCGGCGCGCAGCCGATGGATGCCGTGGTTCTGATCGGCGGTTGCGATAAGACGGTGCCAGCACAATTGATGGGCGCTGCTTCGGCAGGTGTACCGGCTATTCAGTTGGTGACGGGGCCTATGTCGACCGGACGTCATCGCGGCCAGCGGTTAGGTGCGTGCACTGATTGTCGTGGCTTCTGGGCAAAATATCGCGCAGGCACGGTTGATGAGGCTGAAATCCAGACGGTTGAAGGGCGTCTCTCTGTCACCGCGGGCACATGCGCTGTCATGGGAACTGCCTCGACAATGGCGTGTATTGCCGAAGCGCTCGGCATGTCTTTGCCGGGCACGGCGGCGATTCCTGCTGTTCATTCAGATCGTCTCGTGGCAGCGGAAGAAACCGGCAAGGCGGCGGTTCGCTTGATATCAAGCCGTCGCCTCCCGCGTGAAATCATCACCCACCAATCGGTTGAGAATGCTTTACGAGTCTTGCTCGCCGTGAGCGGCTCCACCAATGCGCTGGTTCATCTCACCGCAATAGCGGGTCGATTAGGAATCAAGATTCCCTTCGAACGGTTCAATCAATTATCTGACGAGACGCCCGTCCTTGTTGACCTGAAGCCCGTGGGAGACGGCTATATGGAAGATTTCCATGCCGCAGGTGGCATGGGCGCGTTGCTGCGTGAATTAAAGCCGCTTTTGCATCTCGATACGGTCGATGTTGAAGGCCGTACGCTCGCAGAGCGTCTCGCTGAACCGATCGAATGGGTCGATCGCGCTTTTATCCGCGCATTTGATGATCCAATATCACCGGTTGGTGGATTGATTGCGCTGAAGGGCAATCTTGCACCTGATGGTGCAGTGTTCAAACGTGCTGCAGCAACGCCGGGATTGTTTGAAACCGAAGGGCGTGCGGTGGTGTTCAATGGCCTTGAAGACCTCGCAGCCCGCATTGATGATCCGGCACTCGATGTCACACCCAACGATATTCTTGTTTTGCAAAATGCGGGGCCGCATGCGGCAGGCATGCCGGAAGCTGGCTATCTGCCTATTCCGAAGAAATTGGCACAAGCGGGTGTGAAAGACATGGTGCGCATTTCGGATGCTCGCATGTCTGGCACGGCTTTTGGCACCATCGTTTTACACATTGCACCGGAAGCTGCGATTGGCGGGCCGTTGGCCGCTGTGCGGAATGGAGATCGGATCCGCTTGTCAGTTACGGAAAAACGGATTGATCTTTTGGTGGACGACAAGGAAATCCAAGAAAGATTGGCGACGCACCGTCCGCCACCAGCGCCTGTGCGCGGATATAAAGCGCTTTATCGCCATAGCGTCTTACAAGCACCAGAGGGTTGCGATTTCAAATTTCTGACGCCAGCGGGTGCCGACTGGAAAGCATAATCAGCTGAGATTGAAAAAAGCCCGCGCCCTCTAGCGCGGGTTTCTTGCGGCGTGAGGCTGGTTTGTGCCAAAGCGGGTGTTGCAAAAATAGCCAAAATAAAATTCAAAAATGTCAGAAGCCGTATGGAAGCCACTTTGTTGCAATGGGCATAAGGCAACAGAGAGTGTGCTGTCATCGCTATCTCATGCGATGGATCTTGAGCCGTGAAGTATCCTGTTAGACTGGGATTATGGTTTGGCATCACAGCCCGCTGGACACCTCTCATGCCCGTCACATAATCATGCGTGTCGCTAGACCCGGCCGCAGTCCCTTGGCAGCCGCGTTTGACCCCCCGGGGCAAAGACTTAAACTCATCGCTTCGGGGGAGGATTGGGTCATGTTCCGTAAGGTTGCTTTGTTTTCGATCGCTTTGCTCACGGGGGTGGGCGCGCTGATAATTGATGCGGAAGCGGTTGTTTATTGCCGTTATGTGGGCGTGCCGAAGGGGTGCGTAGCCAAGCCGGGCGTTGTGTTGGCAGCACCTCCCACTGGTGCTGCGGTGCGAGCTGCGACGCCGGGCGCGGGCGCTGCAGGCGTCGGCGTTTTACCCGGCGCTGGTGTCGGTGCGCCGGGTGTTGGCGTTGCTCCGCGTGTCGGAACGCCCAATGGTGGCGGCCCCGTTAACAGGCCGGGCTTGCGCTAATCCGGTCATGAAAATTCGGTCATGAAAAAAGGTATCCGCTTATGATTTCGACGCGAGAGGGCGATCTCATCATCGCATCGGATGATCAGCTTGTTGTGGCGACCATCAATCGGCCTGCTGCGCGCAATGCATTGACGTTCGAAATGTATGAGGCGCTGGCGGATCTCTGCCGTGAGATCAATGATACGCCTTCCGTCCGCGCGTTGATTATTACGGGGGCGGGTGGAAAGGCCTTTTCGTCCGGTACCGACATATCGCAATTTAAAGTCTTTGAGACACCCGAAGATGGCTGGGCCTATGAGGATCGTATAGAGCGTGTGCTCGATGCGATTGAAACTTGCCGTGTGCCAACCATCGCCGCGATCCCGGGTGTGTGCACCGGCGGCGGCGCTGCCATTGCCGCTTGCTGTGATCTCCGGATCACGACGCCGGGCTTGAAATTCGGTTTTCCGATCGCACGCACATTAGGCAATTGCCTGTCGCTAAAAAATTATGCGCGTTTGACAGAGCTCATCGGTCCGGCCCGCGTGAAAGACCTCATCTTCCGTGCTCGGCTTGTCGACGCGGTAGAAGCGCAAACGATTGGGTTAGTGTCTGCTATCGTCGCTGATGACGCATTGATGGCTGAGACGCATGCGCTGGCTGATACGATCATGGCGCACGCACCATTGACGATGCAAACCTGTAAACAGGCATTACTGCGTTTGCGTGATGGCGGGGCCGCCGCTGAGGACCGGGATATTATTGCGGCATGTTATATGAGCGCTGACTTTAAAGAGGGCATGACGGCTTTTTTTGATAAGCGTCCGGCACGTTGGCAGGGGCGGTAAGCTCGATGAGCTTTCCCTGTTTAAAAGCGTAAACGCGTCTTATCCCGTGCGGTCTGCCGCAAAATAGGTTTAGCATCTGCGACGAAGGTCGAAGGACAAGGGGTGACAGAGCCGCGCTCTCGTCCTATGCATAATTATTATTAGTTATGGAATAGTCATGTTTGCAGCGATCGCAGATAGTATTGCCCTTGTTCACCTCGCAAGCCCGCTGCTTGCCTTGATCTCATTGATTGCTTTTGAAGTCCCGCGCTATCTCTTATCGACAATCGCCCTTGCTTTGTTTGGGCTACGACATGATGCGAGACCAATCAGCAATATGTCTGTTAGCGTCATTCTGCCGGCCTTTAATAATGGCACGTCGCTTCATGCCACGATCGCGTCATTGCAGCAGCAATCGGCGCATATTACCGAAATCATGCTTGTGAATGAAGGATCGTCTGACCACACGCTTGCTGTAGCACGTGCGCTAAAACGTTCCGGCGTTCCCATTGCGATTATTCAGCACGGCACGCGCACGGGGAAAAGTGCGGCCATCAACCACGCAGCGCGCTTTGCGTCAGGGGATGTCATACTTGTCCTTGATGCAGATACAATTGTAGCAGACAGTCACGCGGTCGCGCGATTGGCGGAGGCTTTTTCTGATCCGTCCGTGGCGGCAGCCTGCGGTAACCTCATCGTACGGAACGGCGATGAAAGCTTATCAACAGCCGTGCAAACCGTCGAATATCTTGTCTCGGTGACAGCCGGACGCTCTTTTCTCGATATGATTGATTCGATTGGATGTGTTTCCGGCGCATTTTCCATGTATCGGCGATCAGTTTTTCGGGCCATCGGTGGTATGAATGTTGGGCCCGGTGAAGATCTCGAAATCACCATGCGCTTGCGCCATATGGGTTACCGCGTCCGCTTTGTCGCGGAGGCAATGGCGTCAACGCGGGTACCGTCCGATTTGTTTGCACTCGTTCATCAGCGCTTACGGTGGGATCGTGATGCGCTGTGTGTTCGTGTCTTTATGTATCGCCAGATATTCCCCTGGTCGTCCCGCGAGCGTTTAGGCGATAGTCTGCAGCGATTAGATTTTTTGATTTTTGATTTTTTTCCAACGCTCTTTTTTCCGTTTTATTTGACCTATGTTCTTGCTTATTTCGGGGCTGATGCACTGAGCTTTCTTTTGGGGGTCTATATCTACCTTTTGGGCCTTTGTGTTGTACAAATCCTCGTCGTCATCATGACAGCAAGGGTGCGGCTTTCTTGGTTTGATGTTCTCGTTTTACCAGTGCTGCCGTTTTATCAGGGTTTTATGATGCGCTGCGTTCGCTTTTATGCCTTCGTCAGTGAGATTTACTTCAATTGTTCGCGGCGCGATGATTTCGTCCCGCCACGTGTGCGCAAAGCGCTTTACGGAAAGGTGCGGCATGCGGCTGAATGAGATTGATCCGATGATACCAAATCCCGTGGAAACGCGCCGTGCAGCCAGTGGTTTTGCTGTCCGCCTCGCTTATGGAGTCGGTCTTTTGCTCCTTGGGGCGACGCTACTTTGGCATTTTGGGCGTGGCTTTGTCTTCCTTGAAGGGACAGGTCTGGTGAGCGCGCCGGTGCACGAAATTTCGACGCCTTATCTTTCGCGCGTTGAATATCTCAATGTTGTACCCGGAATTGTGGTGACTTCGGGTGACCTCCTCGCGCGGATCAAATCACCGCAGCTTGATAGGGAAATCAATGAGATTGAGCGCGTGCTTGTTGAGCAGAGCCAAAAAGAGGCTGATTTGCGCGTCCGGTATCGCATTGCCAAAGCGACGAGCCAATCCTCAACAGATCGCTTGGCCATGGCCAATGAAGCATTCCAACGCCTTGATGGGAAAAATGCCGAATCCGCCAGTATTGGATATAGAATGGATGTCTATCGTGAGCGCTCGCAAGCGATGGCACAAAAATCACAGGCTGAGGCCGAGATTGAGGAGATTCAGGCACAGCTCGATCGGTTTGAAATCAATAATCGATTTTTACGACGCAAAATTGCGGCCCTTGAAGCGGATTTTGATGAGGGGTTGATCAAGGCGCCGATCGGGGGGCTGATCGGTAATACGATTGCGCATATAGGTGAAATTATAAAACCGGGTGATACTATTGCTGAAATCTACGACTTGTCGGAATTCTACATCGTTTGGCATATTCCTGCATTCGGGATCAAACAGCCCAAAATAGCCGACCCTGTTTATATTCATTATGGTCAAAAGGTATTGCCGGGCTATGTTTTTGAGATCAAGCAAATTGCTGAAATGGCTGCTGGATCAGCGCAATCGATCTTAAGGGAAAAGCAGCCACAGCAAATTATTTTGGTTAAACCGATTGCGAAACAGCCCGATTTGCCGATGAACGCTCCTGTTACGGTGCGGATGAACTATAGTAGTTGGATTGACGCACTGATTGCTCGCCTTGTGGGAATCTTCGAATGATCGAATGCCCATCTTGTGGTAGGTCTCCGGTGGAGCGTGCGCGCGTCGTGCATCATATGCTGTGCGCTTATGTTGGGCCGCTGTATGATTTTATGCCAGAGGGTTCGTCCTATCGCTGTCCCAAATGCCATTTGATATTAAACGATGGGGCTGACGATAGCGAAATCGTCGGTTATTCTTATCATTGTTCGGCATGTGGCTTTGAACAAGTTGAGGGTTACGAATGATGTCGGCGCGGCTGGCTCTTTCCGTCGGGATTATTGTGAGCGCATTCTCGGCCGTAGCACATGCTCAAACCTTGTCACGTGGTGAAGTGGTGTTCATCCGCGAATGCGCGAAGTGTCACCAAGTGGGGCCACAAGCGAAAAACAGGGTTGGTCCTCAGCTCAACGACCTTTTTGGGCGGAAGGCGGGAGCGGTTGCCAATTTCAAGAATTATTCGGAAGCGACGCGTAATGCCGGTTTGGTGTGGTCTCCAGAGAATTTTCGCCAATTTATCAAGGATCCGCGGGGCATGATTATCGGCACAACGCAGGTTTATAATGGGCTTACGAATGAGGATGACATCACCGCGCTGATTTCATTTCTTGAAACCCAAAAGGCCGCGCCTTGAATCAGCGCGCGCAGCGGAAACCGATATAGACCACGGCCATATTTGGCGGTTTGCTCGCGCGCGCCTCGGCCCGCATCTGGCTTGCGCCATACCACCATGATCCGCCGCGCGTCCTCTTCTCGCCATTCTCGTCCGTATCGACCCACTCCCAAACATTCGCACCCATATCAAACAGGCCATTGACGCCAGCCTTGGTCGTGCCCGCACGCGCGGGGCCTTTGCCACGGGTCAAAACGGCGCTGTAATCGAGCGCTGGGGTGGCACCACAATCGCCGAGGCAATTGGCGCCTTGCGGGGCATCGCCCGTAGGGAAGGGGTAGGTTTTCCCATTCGTGAAAGGCGCAGGCGGATTGGAGCGGCGTTCGGTGTAGGCAGCCTCGACCCATTCGGCATCGTTGGGCAATCGTTTGCCAGCCCAGCGGCAGAAGGATTTCGCCTCATCAAAAGTGACATGGACAGCCGGTTCATCGGGCTGCCCCGGCGTCCCGAAAGGTGACTTCCACGTCCAGCCCGGCTTTTTCGTCCAGCCTGCCTCGAACACAAGGCCGCCGCCGTCGCGTTCGGCTTTCGTGGTCAGGCCTGTTGCGGCAGCAAAGCGCGCAAACTCCGCAATGGTGACTTCGTTCCGGTCAATTTCGAAGCCGCCTATGCGCTGCATATCGGCGGTTGCACTGCTTGTGAGCGCGAGAGAAAATGCGATGACCCGTAGTGATATCATTGTGTGAAGCTTTCGGCAGAAGCGGTCGCTCCCCATGATTTTAGTGGAGGTAACGTGCAAGGCGATCCTTGCGCGGTTTCGTCGCAGTGGGAATAATAAGCGTATGGTCAGGGGGGATTTTCATGTCGCGTGAACAGGCTGTGGTCGAGGCTCAGGCATTTTTCGATAACGGGACCTTTAAGGAGACCCTTGGGCGCCTTGTTGCGATGCCGACCGAAAGCCAAAATCCAGATCGTGCCCCTTTGCTCGACGCGTATATAGCGCGCGAGATGCGGCCCGTTTTCGAAGAGATGGGATTTACCTGCACCGTGCTGCATGCGCCCGGGGCTAAAGGACCGTTCCTCTTTGCTGAGCGGCATGAAGCCGATGGGCTGCCAACTATTTTTGGGTATGGCCATGGCGACGTTATTCGAGGGCTTGATGCGGAATGGAAAGAGGGCTTGTCCCCTTGGACGCTGACTGAACGCAATGGGCTTTGGTATGGTCGCGGTGTCGTCGACAATAAGGGCCAGCATCTTGTGAACATTGCCGCGTTACGCGCTGTTCTCAAAACGCGCGGCAAGCTTGGTTTTAACGCGAAATATCTGATTGAGATGGGCGAGGAGATGGGGTCGCCCGGTCTCAAGGAATTGTGTCGCGCTCAGGCGGATCTGTTTCGTTCTGACGTTTTGATTGCCTCTGATGGACCGCGTTTGAATGCTGACCGGCCGACTTTGTTTCTGGGTGCACGTGGTGGCATCACGTTTGATCTCTCGATCGAGGCGCGTGAGGGTGGGCACCATTCCGGAAATTGGGGCGGCATCCTGTCCGATCCCGCCATTCAACTAGCCCACGCCATTGCATCCATCACGTCGCCCACTGGGCAGATCCGCATTCATGAATGGGTACCGAAGCATTTGCCCGAAAGTGTTCGGCGTGTCTTGGACGGGTGTGAGATTGATGGCGGTGCCGACGGCCCTGTGATTGACCCGCATTGGGGTGAGCCGGGGCTTACTCCGGCTGAGCAGGTGTTTGGCTGGTGCTCATTTGATGTGTTGGCGATGAAGGCTGGCAATCCGGCCACGCCGGTCAACGCGGTACCTCCAAGTGCATGGGCGCGTTGCCAATTGCGTTTCGTTGTTGGCATTGATGTTGACGATATTTTGCCGGCGCTTCGTCGCCATCTCGACCGGCATGGTTTTGCAATGGTGAAAGTCGAGAAGGCGCGTGATGAAGTGTTTCATGCGACGCGGCTTGATCCTGAGGATGCGTGGGTCGATTTTGTTTATGCGTCTATGCAGCAATCGAGCGGTAAGAAACCTGCTATTTTGCCTAATCTTGGTGGCTCACTGCCGAATGATATTTTTGCCGATCTGCTTCATATGAAGACGATCTGGGTGCCGCATTCTTACCCCGGCTGTTCGCAGCATGCGCCCAATGAGCATGTCCCTGCGGCTCTCTTTCGTGAAGCGCTCGGCATCATGGCCGGAATTTATTGGGACATCGGTTCGGGCAAGGCGCCATCCGTGTGAGGATAGAGGCAGGCTGCCTCATGTGAAGCGCCAACCTCAATCAGGGGTGGCCGCGTGGTTTTGCAGGCGGCTTCGGCGCGCGGACAACGCGGATGGAAATGGCATCCTGAGGGCGGATGGAGTGGCGAGGGCACTTCGCCTTTCAGCGAGGCGAATTTCTTCTTGCGCATGTCGATGCGCGGCAGCTCGTCCAACAGCGCGCGCGTATAGGGATGGGCGGGCCGTTCGAATAGGGCGTCGGTGTCAGCCAGTTCAACAA
>VERN01000170.1 GCA_018882635.1 Beijerinckiaceae bacterium
GCCTAAACCGGTAGAAAAAACCCTCCCCCCGAAAGCGGCGTCCGGCCGCAAAGGGACGCCTGACGAGGGCGGCTATACGGCTGCCGATATCGAGGTGCTCGAGGGGCTTGAGCCGGTTCGCCGTCGCCCAGGCATGTATATCGGCGGCACAGACGAGAAGGCGCTACACCACCTCTTCGCCGAAGTGATCGACAATGCGATGGACGAGGCGGTCGCTGGCCACGCCAATGTCATCACGGTCGAACTCGAACCGGGTGATATCCTCTCCATCACCGACAATGGCCGCGGTATCCCGATCGATCCCCATCCGAAATTTCCCAACAAATCAGCGCTTGAAGTGATCATGACGACGCTTCATGCCGGCGGGAAATTCGACTCCAAAGTGTATGAGACGTCAGGCGGCCTGCATGGCGTCGGCGTGTCGGTGGTTAATGCGCTGTCCGATGTACTCGAAGTGGAAGTTGCACGCGGCCAGACGCTTTATCGCCAGACCTTCTCACGCGGCAAACCGCAAGGCGGTGTCGACAATCTCGGCCGCGTTGCCAATCGGCGCGGCACGAAAGTCCGCTTCCATCCCGACGCGCAAATTTTCGGAACCAGTGCGCATTTTTCGCCAAAGCGCCTGTTTAAAATGGCGCGCTCCAAAGCCTATCTGTTCGGCGGCGTCGAGATCCGTTGGAAATGTGATCCTTCTCTTGTTGAAGGCACAGACGTTCCGGCCGAAGCGGTGTTCCGTTTTCCGGGCGGGCTGAAAGATTATCTCGCGCGCGAAATCGAAGGCCGCCCGCTTGTTGCCGAACCCATTTTTTCCGGCAAGATCGAACGCGAAGGCAGCCATGGCTCGCTTGAATGGGCAGTGGCGTGGATTGGCGACGCCGAAGACGGCTATGTTAATTCTTATTGCAATACGATCCCGACGCCCGAAGGCGGCACGCATGAATCGGGTCTTCGTACCGCTCTTTTGCGCGCGCTCAAGGATCATGCTGATCGGATTGGCCAGACCAAGCGCGTCTCTGCGGTAACCGCAGATGATCTAATGGCCACCTGCGTGGCCATGCTCTCTGTGTTTATTCGCGAACCGGAATTTCAAGGTCAGACAAAAGATAAGCTCGCCACAGTCGAAGCCGGGCGTATCGTCGAGCAGGCCGTGCGCGACAATTTCGATCATTGGCTGGCGGCGGCACCACAGCAGGCTTTGAAATTGCTCGATTGGACCGTGGAGCGCGCTGAAGAGCGTCTACGCCGCAAGCTCGATAAAGAAGTCGCCCGCAAGACGGCGACAAAAAAACTGCGGCTGCCCGGCAAACTCGCCGATTGCTCGAAGGCTGGTATGGAAGGGTCTGAGCTCTTCATCGTCGAAGGTGATTCGGCTGGTGGTTCGGCGAAACAGGCGCGCGATCGTGCCACGCAAGCGGTGCTGCCTTTGCGCGGCAAAATCCTGAACGTCGCCAGCGCCGGACGCGATAAGCTCAATGCCAATGCGCAATTATCCGACCTCGTCCAAGCGCTGGGATGCGGCATGGGCTCCCATTATCGTGATGATGATCTGCGCTATGAAAAAGTGATCATCATGACAGACGCCGACGTTGATGGCGCTCATATTGCATCCTTGCTGATCACGTTTTTCTACCGGCAAATGCCGAAGTTGATCGACAAGGGTCATCTCTATCTCGCGGTGCCGCCGCTTTATCGCTTAAGCGCGGGAGGCACCAATGCCTATGCGCGCGATGATGCCGACAAGGACCGGATCTTGAAAACCGTTTTCAAAGGCAAGTCCAATGTCGAGATCGGGCGCTTCAAAGGGCTCGGTGAAATGATGCCTGCGCAGCTGAAAGAAACGACGATGGATCCGAGAAAGCGCACACTTCTGAAAGTGCGCGTTGAGACCGAGGATCGCGATGGCACTGCTGATGCGGTTGAGCGGCTCATGGGCAACAAGCCCGAAGCGCGCTTCGTTTTCATTCAAGAACGCGCCGCTTTTGCGCAAGATCTGGTCGATGTTTGATCGGGATCAAGGCTGCTGGGTTCGCGTTACGGCATGAGGACTTGAAGGAGTATTTGTTATGACAGACGCCGTGATTGCTCAAGACCGCTACAGCGCGATTGCGCGGGCCTTGCATTGGAGTATGGCGCTGTTGATCCTCTACGCAGCGCTGTCAATCTTCATCAAAGACGAAATGCCGCGCGGCATGATCCGCGATTTCCTTTCGACGACGCACCGCACGGCTGGCGCGCTTGTTCTCGTTTTGCTGGTTCTGCGCGTCATCTGGCGCATTTTCCATGCGCCGCCTCCCCTGCCTGCTTCAATGACGCCGCTTGAAATCCGCGTTGCTCATCTCGCTCATCTATCGCTCTACATCTTGATGGCGCTTGTGACGCTTGCGGGTGTGGCCCTTACAATGCGCCGCGGCAGCACGATTGATTTCGGCTTCTTCCAAATCGTTTCACCTCTCCCGGCCGATCGCGCAGCGTCGAAACCGATTAAAGAAGTGCACGAAATTTTGGCGTGGATTTTGTTCACGGGGATTGGTGCACATATTGCTGCAACGATCTGGCATCAATTCGTCCGGCGCGACAATATCCTCGCGCGGATGCGGTGAGGCACCTCTTAAGCGTCGCGCTCTTTAGCCCATCAACCAGCGGGCCAGCGCTGCATTGACGTGAACCGGCGCTTCGAGTGTTGCGAGATGGCCGGTTTGCGGCACCACAACCAACTTGGCGCCCGGGATCGCATCGGCCATTTCTTGTGCCATCTCGACGGGCGTGATCGCATCCTGCGCACCAACCAAAACAAGCGTCGGGCACGCAATTGCACCCAACAAAGGCCGTGAGTCCGCGCGGGCGATGATGGCCTCTTGCTGCCGGCAAAAGGCCTCAACACCCGTGTCGTCCATCATCGTTCGGACGATTTCCTCAAGAACCCGATCGCCATAACGATCGGGATGGACCAAGCGGGGCCAAAGCGCTTCATGGACGCGAGCGGTTTCGCCGGCCCGGGCCCATGCCATCAAAGTGCGCCGCCGCTCTGTTCCCTCTGGCGTATCAGGCCGCGCGGTCGTGTCGAGAAGGGCGAGCCGGCTCACCCGCTCGGGCGCCATACGTTGAATAGCGAGGGCCACATAGCCCCCCATTGAAAGGCCAGCGAGGACAAAACGCTCCGGCGCATCGGCCAAGGCGCGTTCGGCCATCGCCTCGACCCGATCATCCGACCGGTTATCGGCGATGATCACCTCACGTTCGCTGGAAAAGACTTCGCTCTGCGGCTGGAAAAGCGCGGCTGTACAATTCAACCCGGGGACGAGAAGCAGCGGATCAGCCATGGATTGGATACTCCAAAGTCGGGCCTAGAGGCCGTTGATCGTTGACTTAGCATGAATTCTTCCTATTGTGCGCCGCGTCGGGGGCAAAATTCCGACCGGGCGGTAGCGCCCTCTGCCCCTCCATCCCGGATGAGCGTTTGTCGCTCTCCCCTCGCCCCAAAGGGGCCCGTTAGACCCATGAGCTTTTCAGACCTCGGGCTGAGCCAGAAAGTCCTCGATGCCGTAACCGCCACCGGTTACACCGAGCCGACACCGATTCAGGCGCAGGCCATACCGGAAATTCTGGCGCGCCGTGATCTGCTCGGCATTGCCCAGACCGGCACCGGCAAAACAGCCGCCTTCACGCTGCCGATGATGACGCTGCTCGAACAAGGGCGCGCACGGGCGCGTATGCCGCGCACACTCATTCTCGAACCCACACGCGAATTGGCCGCGCAAGTGGAAGAGAGCTTCAATAAATACAGCGTCGGACAACGTCTCAATGTCGCGCTGTTGATTGGCGGCGTTTCGTTCGGCGATCAGGACATGAAGATCACGCGCGGCGTCGATGTGTTGATCGCGACGCCCGGTCGTCTACTCGACCATTTTGAGCGCGGCAAATTGCTTTTGACCGGCATCGAAATTCTGGTCATCGACGAAGCGGACCGCATGCTCGATATGGGATTTATCCCGGACATTGAGCGCATCTGTAAGCTGGTGCCCTTCACACGACAGACATTGTTTTTCTCCGCCACAATGGCTCCAGAAATTCAACGCCTGACAGAAACCTTCTTGCACAATCCGGTGCGGATTGAAGTGGCGCGCCAATCCACAACAGCGTCGACCATCACACAGCGCCTCGTGGCGTCGCATTCTCATGCAGGGGCTAAGCGCGAAACGCTCCGCCGTCTCATCCGCGATGCGGAAGAATTGCAGAATGGGATCATCTTCTGCAATCGCAAAAGCGATGTGCACATCGTCTATAAATCGCTATCGAAACATGGATTCAATGTCGCCGCTTTGCATGGCGATATGGACCAGCGCTCCCGCATGGCTGCGCTTGAAGCGTTCCGCAATGGCACGGTGCCGCTGCTCGTGGCATCCGATGTCGCCGCGCGCGGTCTTGATATTCCGGAAGTCAGCCACGTCTTCAATTTCGATGCGCCCCATCACGCGGAAGATTATGTGCACCGGATTGGCCGCACCGGCCGCGCTGGGCGTAAGGGCACCGCTTACACGATCGTGTCAGAAGCTGATGCGAAATCGCTGGCTGCCATCGAACATTTGATCAAATCAAAAATCGAATTCGACGGTCCTGATCTCGCCAATTTACCACCTGATGAAGGCGAGCGCCGTCCCGAACGCAAAAGCAGCCGCCCGCGCGGCGAGCGCAGCGAACGCGGGCGTGGTCGCCGTGAAGAGGGCAAGCGGCCGCAACGCGAGATCGATATTCTTGCCGCAGCTGATGAAGACAATGTTGAGGTCACTGAAAAGCCGCCCCGTGCTCCGCGCCCAGAACGCGCGCCGCGGGCTGAACGCGCACCGCGTGAGGACCGCCCAGAGCGTGCCGAACGTCCACGCCGTGACGACCGCCGCTCACGTGATCGCGATGAAGATGGTCCGACGCCCATGGGGCTCGGTGATCATGTGCCGAGCTTCATGCTGCGCTCTGTCAAGCTGCCGCCGAAAACGGTTGAGGTTGATGAGCCGGAAACGGCAGACCATCGCGAAGACTGAGCGTCTTGCTTGGTTGAAATCTGAAAGCGGGCATCGGCCCGCTTTTTTTATGCGCCTGCGTGGGCGTCATCCAATTTCGCGGGCTCAATCGCGACCGATTCACCACAGCCACATGCTGAGGTCTGGTTCGGATTATTAAACACGAACTGGCTCGCGAATTTATCGGTCTTAAAATCCATCTCGGTGCCGAGCAGGAACAACACGGCCTTTGGATCGACGAGCACGGTGGCGTCCTTCTCCGTGACCACTTCATCACCGGGATTGACGCTTTCAGCCGCCTCAATCGTGTAGGCCATGCCGGCACAGCCGCCATTCTTGACGCCGACACGGATGCCGACGATCGGGGTTTTTGAACCTGCCACAATCTCCCGCACGCGATTGGCGGCGGCATCGCTTAGGCTCATCACTTTCAGGCTCAGGCCCATCTCTCCTCCTCGGCCGGGTTCAAGGCCCGGCGCGGAACAGATTCAATGTAAGGTTTCCTAGGCAGTCTGAAAAGGGGCGGACTTCCCCTTACGTCACCACATATCGAGGGCGACACGCGCCTCATCCGACATGCGGCTCTGATCCCAAGGTGGATCGAAGGTCATTTTAACCGTCGCACCCTTCACGCCTTCCACCATGCTGACGGCATTCTCGACCCAACCGGGCATTTCACCCGCCACGGGGCAACCCGGCGCCGTCAGTGTCATGTCGATGTTCACATGGCGCTCATTGTCGATGTCGACGCGATAAATGAGCCCTAGCTCATAGATATCAGCCGGGATTTCCGGATCGTAAACCGTCTTGAGGGCGGCGATGATGTCATCCGTCAGCCGATCGATCTCTTCCGGCGTCAACGCGCTGGCGGGGTTGATCTCCGGCCGGTTCGGCTGAACTTCATCTTCGATTTCGGTAGCCATGGGCGTGAACTTTCCTCAACCGAACAGAGTTTCGGCCTTTTGCAACGCCTCGGCAAGCACATCAATCTCCGCCTTGGTGTTATAAAACGCGAATGAGGCGCGGCAGGTCGAGGTGACGCCGTAACGCGCCAGCAAGGGCTGCGCGCAATGCGTCCCGGCGCGCACGGCCACACCCTGCCGATCAATGATCGTGGCCACATCATGCGCATGCGCGCCTTTCATCTCAAACGAGACGATGGCGCCCTTATTCTTCGCGTGACCGAAAATGCGCAGCGAGTTCATCGCACCCAGGCGCTCCATCGCATAATCGCGCAGAGCATTTTCCTGCGTCAGAATATTATCGCGTCCGACATGCATCATGTAGTCGATGGCCGCGCCCAGCCCAATCGCTTGAACGATCGGGGGTGTTCCCGCCTCAAAGCGATGCGGCGGTTCGTTGTAAGT
>VERN01000171.1 GCA_018882635.1 Beijerinckiaceae bacterium
GTCGCTGCGCCTCCTGTTACTGTTGATATGAGTAATACTGTTCTTATTTCTCAAGGAAACGATATTGCTAGTACCTATTCAACTCCTTTTACGTTTACATTTTTGCCAGGCGTAACTCAGTCGGCATCATTTTCCTATGCCTACGGTACAACTTTATCAACGCAAGTCACGAACGGAACATCAACATCAAATGCGGAAGGAGGATCTATTAGCGTTGGATCTTCGCAAGCAGTTAAGGGAGGAGTTGATGGACTTGCAGACGCTAGTGTCACAATGACAGAACAAGGAACTTTCAACTATACACATACGTCAACTTATAACTATTCAGAAGCTCAAACAAATACCACATCGACAACGCAAACATTAACTTTAACGTTTAATGCTGGCACTGCTACTCCCGATGCATCCGGAAATTATAGCTACAACGGCTTTACACTCATTCCAAATCAAGAATATGAAGCATTTCTTACAATTGATACGCAAGGTTTGCTCACTCCAATACCTAACACATTTACGATTACGAGCGGCAATTTGCAACTGACAGATAATATGTATGGAACAGAGAATAATATCAATCAGACTTTTTTATCTGCATTCCAAAAAGCTGTCGCTTATGGATATAGCAACATTGCTGGCTTCGATTTAACAGATCCAACCCTCATATCGTACCAAAGCAATCCTCAGGCTGTGACTTACAGTGGTCTTATTAGTGGACTAAACAATTCAAGTTTTGATGGTAAAATTGTTGTAATTCCAGTAGCCACTTCTTCGACGATACAATCGACGAATACATCTAGTGTTGCTCTATCATCAAATTTATCAACCTCTTCGGTTTCTGATGCTCTGAAAACAGGATTGTTGGACCTCAAAGCGATTGCAAGCAAGCTATCGGCCGACAAGGGAATGGTTTTAGATTTTGGGAAAATATGGAAGACGCCTGATCTATTGCCTCAGGTTGTAAATATTTCTGGCGGATCTGGACATGTTGTGCGCGCTGGAGATGCTAATGTCATTGTTTCCTCTATTTCCAAAACATCCTATCAAGGAAACGGAAATACATCGATTTTATTAGAAAAAATAGACGGATCTAATTACTTTCGACTTGGAGAGGGTAATGATACAGTTGTTATCAAGAGCAATGATAATAATGTATTTTTAGGGACTGGATGCAATTATACTAAAATTGAAAGTTCGGGAACAAATTATATACTTTTGGAACAAAATGGATCCAATAATTATATTGAACTGAATAGCGTAAGCGGAAATACAATTATTTCAGGATGGGATGCTACGAGAGATCATCTCTCGATCGGTGCAAACGTTGATAAATCGCTAATCAGCGTAGTTTTCAATCCGAAAACTTACACATACACAGTCTCTGCGGGCGCCAACAAAATTGCGACATTAATTTCCAATTCAAAAGACAAAGATCTTTCAGGAAATATCGGAGATATATCGCTTGCTAATCTTAAATCAAAAGATGTGCAGCTTTCTGATTATGCAATCATCAATACACTTTATGGAGAATTCTTAGGCCGATCACCTGATTTGGATGGGTTTTATGCTTGGCTATCAGAGTATAAAAACTCAATGTCTCCCGTTCAAATAGGAAGTCGTTTCTTGCACACCACAGAATATTTAAATAAGTCAAGCAGCAATTCGGATTTTATTGATGCACTTTATCGGGATATTTTTGGCCGCTCCTCAGACGCGGCTGGTAAAGCAGCATGGTTGTCGGGACTTGCCAATGGAGCCTCACGAAGTGCAATCGTCGATTCATTTCTTCAAAGTTCTGAATTTTTACCCATCATTGGTAGCTCTTCTCATAGCACAATCTAGGATAACGCATCTATAAAAATTAGAGCCTCCAAGCCACTACATCTAGGAGAGACTTGTAGTTTGAGCTACTCCCCTAAAATCGGACGCTGACGGAAGCCCCGATTGGATATCTGCTGGTCTCCATCGCATAGTTGATCAGAATGTCGAAACGCCGGAACCACGATGCAGCCTTCAAGGCGCGTTTTGCCCTTGAAGCGCTAAAAGCCAAGCGAACTGCCACTGCGCCGTCCATCGCTTCACATCTTCGTCCATGACCATGCTCAAAGGTATCTCTCCCGTTCATAATACCTGAGCAGAAATACTCTGGGTCAATATATGTTCCTCAAGGATTTGCAACGCCTAACTCTTGATAAGTTCAAATTAACAGCTATCCACTCCATCCAAGGTGGCTCAAAAAACTACGCGTCCGTTCCGTGTGCGGATGATCAAAAATCTGTTCTGGAGGCCCCTGCTCGACGATCTCACCACGCTCAAACACAACGACCCAGTCCGCTACCCGCCTTGCAAAACTCATCTCGTGAGTGACGACAATCATTGTTCGACCTTCGTCCGCAAGAACCTTCATTACGTTGAGTACTTCACCGATTGTTTCAGGGTCGAGAGCTGAGGTGGGCTCATCGAATAAAAGAAGCTCTGGTTCCATTGCCAAGGCACGTGCGATCGCCACACGCTGCTGCTGACCACCAGAAAGATTGGCAGGATAGTTTTCTGTTTTGTCTGCCAATCCAACCTTTTCGAGAAGCTTCAAAGCCGAGCTCTGCGCCTCCTGTTTTGGGATACCCAAGACCGTTACTGGTCCTATCATAACATTTTCGATAGCAGTTCTGTGCGGAAACAGTTCAAAATTTTGGAAAACCATTCCCATACGGCGGCGTAAATGTCGCGCCTCGTTTTCTGATGTTGGGATTGGATTGCCATCAAGGATAACATCACCTTCATCAAACCGGTCCAGAGCATTCGTGCCACGTAGCATGGTCGACTTACCCGACCCTGATGGACCGATAAAGCAGACGACTTCTCCCGGATAGATATCCAGTGATACTCCATTGAGAGCTGTAAAGTTTCCAAAGCGCTTCACAACGTTGCGGTAAGATAAGATAGGCGCTTTACCGGCGCCACGTTGTGATTGCGCGGAGGGCGTAGCCATCATTCCTTAACCTCAAATTTTTTCCGCACCCAGTCCGCCAGTTTGGCCTGAGGATAGCCGAGCATCCAGTAGATCACCGCCATTGCTGTCAGCATCTCTAAGACACGGAATGTTTGCGACCGCACCATGAGCGCGTTATGCGCGAGGTCCCCGACGGAAATCACCGACACCAGCGATGTGTCTTTGAACAGAGACACCCATGTGCTCGCTAGTATCGGCATGATGCGGCGAAAGGCTTGAGGTAGCACAATTTCGCGCAAAACCTGGAAACGGCTCATGCCGAGAGCTAATCCGGCCTGCACTTGGCCTTGGCGAATGGAGTTGATACCGGCGCGGAATGTCTCGGCATTGTAAGCGGAAACATTAAGAGCGAGAGCGGTAATCCCGGTTGCAAAAGCCGAAAGCTCGATACCGACAAAGATCGGCATGACATAAAAGGCCCAATACACTACCAGAATGAGCGGGATGTTACGGAAAAGCTCCACAAAGCCGAGCGAAAAACCGGACATCAATCGGTTCTTCGAAAGACGCATCAGTGCAAGGATGATACCGCCTGGAACAGCAATGACCATGGTGAGAACCGTTAGGCCAATGGTAACCAGAACCCCTTCGGCCAATAGCCAGCGATATTCCCAGACAACCGACCAATCGAGTTTCATGACTGGCCTAGATGTGCAAGACGGCGATAGAGCCGATCGACAAGCCGTGTCGAAGGAAACAAGATACAAAAATACACGAACATCGCGAAGGTAAAGACTTCGATCGGGTGGAAACTCTGTGCGGCAAGCGTCTCTGATTGTTTCATATATTCCGGAACAGCAATGACCGATGCAATTGCGGTGTCCTTGATTGTAACGGAAATGATCGAACCAATTGACGGTAGCACACGAATAAGAGCCTGCGGCAGGACGACTTCCCGCAGAATTTGCCGATGCGACATGCCAAGCGCCTGAGCGGCACGCACCTGGCCGGGACGGATCGACTCGATGCCAGCGCGTGTAATCTCGATCACATAAGCCGCAACGTGAATTGTGATCGCGACGAAGGCCGACCAAAATGGCGGAAGATTATACCCGGACACCAGAGGTAGCGCGAAATAGATCCAGACGATCACCACCAGGACTGGGATTGAACGCATCGTGTCGACGTAGAAAGTAATGACGCCGCGGAGCACCCGCCCCCCATAAACGCGACCGATGCCGCCGAGAATTCCGAGGCTGAGACTGGCAATGCAACACAAGATCGCAAGCTGGACGGTCACCAGTAATCCGCTCGCCAGAAAGCGCCAACTTTGAAGAATGGGTGAGAAATCGAGATCCACGAAACGGTCCCTGAATGAACAAGAAAGGGGGCATCCATCGCTGGAGCCCCCAATCCTGTTTTATTCCATCGTGTTCACGATTTCGGTTTCGCTGGCCGTCAGTTTCGGCTGCATAGTTTTTGCCACTGCACGCGACCATTCGAGAAACGCGGGCTGGTTCTTGTCAATGGCGAGACCCACCGGCGCGGCCTTCTCCGTGCTGTTTTGGCAATTGTTCTCGCGCGGAAGAACCTGCAAGCCCTTCACCTTCTTCGCCATGGCGACGTAGGGAACGCGGTTGATCGGCGCTGCATCGGCGCGCTTCGCCATGATTTCTTCGACAGGCGCTGTGCCAGATCCAGTCACACCGCGAAGTTTTGCTTTCGGGAAGCGTTCTTTGACCCAGCCTTCCTCACCACCACCAATGTAATAGGCGATCGTGAAGTCTGGGCTGTTCAGGTCATCGACAGTCTTTACCTTGCTCAGCTTGTCATTGTCGGAGCGGCCAAAGAGGCAGACGCTTGTCGTCGAATAAATCACGAAATCCACGACCTTGAGACGGTCGGGCGTTTCCGCAAGCGGCGTGATCGACATATCGACCTGGTTGGAGGCCAATACTGGCACTTTGGTCTCGTGTGAAACCGGAACCTGCTCCAACTTTACTCCAAGAAGGCGTGCATACTCATTAGCCAGTACCCAAGCAGGCCCGGACCATTTCTCGCCGCCACCTTTGGTATTTTCAACAAGCCAAGGAGCATTTGCGAGAACACCGACGCGTAGCACACCAGCCTTTTTAATGGCATCAACACGCGGGCTAGTGCCCGGTGCCGGTGGCTGCTGCGCCATCACAGGTGAGGCTGCCATAAGAACAGCCGCTACCAATGACATCTTCATCACATGAGACAGAGTCATGAACGTTTCCCCCGTTTTGTCTCTTTAGCTGCCGGAAATAGAAGCGACGGTACCCCGGCCTGTTCTACCGCCTTCACCAACAATGGATCCTGCTGAGTGAGCCTCTCCACCGCTGAAAAAATCGAACGCTGATGCACTTCCATGGCAGCACGAGCACGCTTTTCATTCCGTGCAATCACTGCTTCAGCGATCGTACAATGCTCGTCGTAAATCATGGCAAGCCAGCTAGGATCGGATAGTGAAAGGTGCCTCACACGGTCCAGTTGGGCTTTAGCAGCAGCAATGACCTGCCAACTGAATGAATGGCCCGCCATCACACTGAGTTGCTCATGCAACGCGTCATCGGCATCCATAAAGCCATGAACGTCGCGCGCCTTAACCAGCGCCTTTTGGCGCACTAAGATGTCTTTCAGCGCTCGGTGCTGGTCAGAACTCCCAAGCAAAGCCGCAAGGCCAATCGTACGCACCTCAAGCGTCTCTCGCACAAATTGAGCATCTCTTACCTTATTGGGATCAATCGGAGCGATGATCGTGCCGATTTGAGGATAGATCTCGACGAGACCTTCCGCCTCAAGCCGCTTGAAGACCTCTCGGACAGGCGTGCGACTTATACCGAGCATTGTTGCCATAGAAGGCTCTGAGATCCCCTCTCCGGGCCGTAGCTTGCCCGTCAGGATCCACTCCCTCAGAAGGGCATGGGCCTGCTGGGCGGCATTCCGACTGCGGTCAAAAGCGACAACTTGCATACAAGTATGCAATCTTGAGCGATATCGGATGTCAAGTGTCAAAAGAAGGTCAGCAGGTCGGCTTTTCGCAGCGCAGCATAAGATCTATATGAATACGATTGAACAGAATGAATATGTTTGAACACGTCCGTTTTCCGCGCTGAAAAGCAACTACGAAATTACAGAAACATTAAATGAAACGGGTGGCCACAAAGGGCCGCCCCTATTTAAGCACCACTCCGTCGCAAAATAACCTACCGACGCACGACCTTGCATCAGCATCGTCATTCGCTGGACACCAATAACCGGCGAACGGGCACCCTACAATATGCCGTATCGGGCAAAAACGTCAGCCAGCTTGTCGCCTCGCTGTAGATCAGACAGCGTATTTTTCTCACCTGCAACTTTTTCAAAGGCCAATTCTAGTACTTTGGCTTCA
>VERN01000013.1 GCA_018882635.1 Beijerinckiaceae bacterium
CGTGTTACAGTGCCGCCGGTCGCGTGCAGTAATTCGGCCAAGGGCATGAGCCGCTTGATGCCATCATGCACTGTAACGGCTTCATCGGGATCGCCGCTTGCTGCCCACGGTCCCAACGTGTCCGCTTTCGCTTGGGCGAGCGGGCCAATCACGGCGATGCGCTGCAATTTTGAAGAGAGCGGCAGGACATTATCGTTCTTCAAAAGAACGAGTGACTTTTCTGCGAGGCTTTGTGCGGCCGCACGGTGTTCGGGCAGAGCCATTACGACAGCTTCGCGCGCGGGATCGCTGCGGCCATAGGGATTGTCAAACAGGCCGAGCTCTTCTTTCACAGTCAAAATGCGACGGACTGCGGTGTCGATCGCTTTTTCAGGAACAGCGCCACTTTTTACCAGCTTCGGCAAATCGGTGATGAAGTTCTTGCCCTGCATATCGATATCAATGCCAGCGCGTAGCGCCATCATCGCAGCATCGGCAGTTGTATCGGCGACACCATGATTGACGAGTTCGCCAATGGCGCCGAAATCGCTCACAACGATGCCCTTGAAGCCCCATTCCTTGCGCAGGATGCCGTCGACCAATTTTTCATTGGCGACACCGGGCACGCCATCGACAGTGTTGAAGGCGGTCATCATGCATTTTGCCCCCGCATCAACGGCGGCTTTGAAGGGCGGCAGATGCAGTTCGCGGAAGGCGCGTTCGGAGAGTTCGGTGCCCGAATAATCGCGCCCCCCTTCGGTGGCGCCATTGCCCGCGAAATGTTTGGCGCAGGCCAGCACGCTGTCGGGGGCTGTGAGCGAAAGGCCCTGCATGCCGCGCACACGCGCCGCCGCAATTCGGCTTGTCCACCATGTGCTTTCGCCCGCGCCCTCAACGATGCGGCCCCAGCGCGGATCGCGTGTGACGTCGAGCATTGGCGCGTAGATCCAGTTCACGCCAGCGGCGGAGGCTTCACGCGCGGCGATGCGATCGGCTTGTTCGATGGCGGCGAGATCAAAACTCGCCGCTTGGCCGAGCGGCACGGGAAAAATCGTGCGGTAGCCGTGCAACACGTCATAGCCAAGCAGCAAAGGTATGCCGAGGCGCGTTTTGGTGAGCGCTAAGCGCTGAAGGTTGCGGGTGTATTCCGCGCCATAGACATTGAAGAGGCCGCCGACTTCGCCCTTCACAAGCGCCTGTTCGACATCTTGGGTCGCGTAAGGGCCGGTGACGGCATGGTGGCCGGACAGGAGGTTCAGCTGGCCGATCTTCTCCTCGAGCGTCATCTGGCCGATGAGCTTCTCGACGCGGGGCGATTGGGCCAATGCGGCGGTCGCGAGCAGCGGCAGGGCAGCAAGGCCCGCAAGGAGGTGTTTTTGAAGGGCAATCACGGTGGCACAAGGGGTTCGTTACGGCTGGGCGACCCTAAAGCAGCGCTCAAGACGCTGCAACGGAGCTCCGTAGCCAGCGTCATTGGCGCGCAGGGTTGCCGGTTAGTTCAAAACGGGTCGTGATGTCGGCCTGAAGGCTACCCGATAGGCATGGACTGGACCGGCCCTTCGTCTAATATCGCATGAAAGAATCCAGCCAGACGAGGATATGGGGCAGGGCATGCAGAACGTCGCCAATCTGACGGTAGACGAGGTGAAAGAGGGTCTCGACCAGGGTTCGATCCTGCTCGTGGATGTGCGCGAGGAGAATGAATGGGTTGCGGGCCATATCCCCGGCTCGATCCTGCTCCCCCTTTCAGTGCTCGACCCTACCGCTCTGCCGCCATTGAATGGCCGCCGCCTCGTCTTGTCGTGCCGCTCTGGCAAGCGTTCGCTCACCGCTGCCGCCCAATTGCAGGACGCGGGCTTGCCCGCTCATGCGCATCTTGCAGGCGGCTTTCTCGATTGGTCGGGACAGGGTTGCCCTGTTGAGACCGGCCTTTGATCTTTCTCTCGCATTCAAGAAACGGGCATCACCATGGCTCTTAAAAAGTTTGGCGTCGGCCAACCGCTCAAGCGTGTCGAAGACAAGAAGTTCATCACCGGCAATGGCCAATACATCGCTGATGTGCAGCCCGATCGTGCGCTTGTCGGCTATGTGCTGCGTTCGCCGCATGCGCATGCGGATTTCGACATTGGTGATCTCACCACCGCGCGCGGCATGAAGGGTGTGAAGCTGGTTCTGACCGCGGCTGACGTCGCCCATCTCGGTGCTGTGCCGTGTTTGGCGCCGCTGCCGAACAAGGATGGCTCGCAGAGCTTTATCGCGCATACGCCGGTGCTGTGCGAAAAGACAGTGAAACATGTCGGTGATGCGGTCGCTTTCATCGTCGCGGAAACGCTTGATCAGGCGAAGGACGCGGCGGAAGCCATCCCGGTGCACTACACGGACCGGCCTGCCGTCGTTGACATGCGCAAAGCCATCAACAAGGGCGCGCATCACGTGTGGCAGAAGGCACCGGACAATCTCGCGCTCGACACCGAGATGGGTGACAAGGCGAAGGTCGACGCGATCTTTGAGAAAGCCGACCGCGTCGTTGCGATCGACATCGAAAACAACCGTCTCATCACGAACTATATGGAGACGCGCGGAGCGATTGGTGAATATGATTCCGCGACCAAGCAATTCACGCTGACGATTTCGAGCCAAGGCGTGCATGGCGTGCGCGATACGGTCGCGGCAAAATGCATGAAGATCGAGCCAGACAAGCTCCGCGTGATTACGCCGGATGTTGGCGGCGGCTTTGGCACGAAGACCTTTGCCTATCGCGAATATCCGCTGGTGTTGGAAGCGGCGAAGCGGCTAAAGCGCCCGGTGAAATGGGTGGCAGAACGCGGCGAGCATTTCATTGGTGACGCGCAGGGGCGTGACAATCTTGCGCGCGCTGAAGTTGCGCTCGACAAGAGCGGTAAATTCCTGGCCATGCGTTTCGATATTGTCGGCAATCTTGGCGCTTATGCCTCGCAATATGGGCCTTACATTCCTTATCTTGGCGCAACAATGGTGACAGGCGTGTATGCCACCAAGCACATTCATGTGCGCGTGCGTTGCGTCTATACCAACACGATGCCTGTCGATGCCTATCGCGGCGCGGGGCGGCCGGAAGCGGCCTATCTCTTGGAGCGTCTTGTCGATCGCGCAGCGCGCGAAACCGGCATCAAGCCTGATGTGATCCGGCGCAAGAATTTCATCGCGCCGACGCAAATGCCTTATAAAACGCCGATTGGTGATCGCACCTATGATACCGGCCATTTCGTCCAGCACATGGAGCAAGCGATGCTCTCATCGGACTGGAACGGGTTTAAGGATCGCGTCAAAGAAGCTAAGAAGCGCGGCAAGCTGCGTGGCATCGGGCTCGCTACCTATATCGAATGCACGGCATGGGGCAGCGGCGAAGATGTCGAGATCCGTCTCGAGACTGATGGCACAGTGACGATTTTCTCGGGCACGCAATCGAACGGGCAGGGCCATGCCACGGCCTATGCGCAATTCGCGTCGCAGCATCTTGATCTGCCACTCGAAAAGATCCGCGTCATTCAAGGCGACACGGATGTGATTGCGACTGGCAATGGCACGGGCGGTTCGCGCTCGATCCCTGTCGGCGGTGTTTCAACAGCGCTCGCCGCTAAAAATCTCGCTGAGAAAATCAAGGAGCTCGCTTCAGGCAAGCTTGAAGCCAGGGTGAAGGATCTTGAAATCGCGGATGGCGCGGTGCGCGTCGCCGGAACGGATCGCCGCATCACATTTACCGAGATTGCCAATCTGCCGGGCGCTTCAGAAGACAAGCGTAAAGCATCGGGCGATTTCACACCGCCTGACGCGACCTATCCGAATGGGACGCATGTGGCCGAAGTCGAGATTGATCCTGAAACAGGCGTGACGGAGATCGTGCGTTATACGATTTGCGATGATTTCGGCATTGCGGTGAACCCACTGCTGCTTGCCGGTCAGGTGCATGGCGGCGTGGTGCAAGGTGTCGGTCAGGCCTTGTTTGAACGTGTGGTGTTCGATGATCAAGGCCAGCTCGTGACGGCGAGCTTCATGGATTATTGCATGCCGCGCGCGGACAATGTCCCGTCCTTCCATTTCGAAACGAAGAACGTACCTTCGACGACCAATCCGCTGGGTATCAAAGGTGCCGGGGAAGCGGGATCGATCGGTTCGTGCCCTGCAGTGATGAATGCCATCGTCGATGCGCTTGATCGCACCTATGGTGTGCGGGACATCGATATGCCAGCCACGCCGCAACGCGTTTTCGATATCATTGCCAAGTCCAAGCTGGGCAAGGCAGCCTAAGTCTGTTCATGATTTTATCACAAAGGGTGGCGAGTATTTCGCCATCCATTCCTTAGGAGGATTGACGATGAAGCGTTTTGTTTTGGCCGGTCTTGCAATTGCGCTCGGTGCAACAGCTGTTCTGGCGCAGGATGTGATCGCGCAGCGCCGCGATATCATGAAGGGTGTGGGCGGCGCGACGCGCGATCCGGGTGCGATGCTGAAAGGTGAGCAGCCTTTCGATCTTGCCAAGGTCCAACGCACATTGGCTGTCTATCAGGATGCTGCGAAGAAAATGCCGGGGCTTTATCCGGCCGATAGCAAAACAGGTGGCGACACTTCGGCAGCGCCGAAAATTTGGGAAGACAGCGCAGGCTTTAAGGCAGCGTTCGACAAGTTCGCTGCTGATTCAGCCGCGGCTGCCGCCGCCATCAAGGATGAAGCCAGCTTCAAGGCGAACTTTCCGAATGTTTTGAAAGATTGCGGTTCCTGCCACGAAAGCTATCGATTGAAGAAGGGCTGAGTCGATGCAGCGGGGCGCTGCGCTTGGTCTGGCCTTGGGAGCGCTGGCGCTCGGTGGCGCGCTTGGTTTTTATTTACTGAGCGCGCCTGAGACATGGCGCATGGCGCGGGGCGTCACGATTGTTGATGACAAGCGGACCCCCGATCTTGCCAATGGTGAACGCCTGTTCAATGCCGGGGGATGCACATCCTGCCACAGCGTTCCGGGACAGAATGATCGTCTGCAATTAGGCGGCGGGCTCGCGTTCGATACGCCCTTTGGTATTCTCCACGCACCCAATATTTCGCAGGATCGCAATCAGGGCATCGGCGCGTGGTCGCTTGGCGATTTCGCGCGGGCGATGCGCGAAGGTGTGTCGCCGCAGGGCCGCAATTATTATCCAGCGTTTCCCTACACATCTTATCAGCGGATGACGCCATCCGACATCGCGGATCTCTACGGCTATCTGAAGACGCTGCCCGCTTCGACGCAGGTCTCCAAGCCGCATCAGATGGCGTTTCCATTTAATATCACACGCGGCCTCGGGCTTTGGAAATTAGCTTTTCTTGATGGCAAGCCATTCACGCCTGATCCGGCCCGTGATGCGCAATGGAATCTTGGCGCTTATCTCGTGAACGGGCCGGGGCATTGTGCGGAATGCCATTCGCCGCGTAACGCTGCGGGCGCGATCATTCCGTCGCTGCGTTTTGCCGGTGGCCCCGATCCGGAAGGCAAGGGCTTCGTGCCGAACATCACGCAAGCCGACAATGGCCTTAAGAAATGGTCGGCCGGTGACATTGCCGAATTGCTGAAATCGGGTTTCACGCCTGATTATGATTCCGTCGGTGGAACCATGGCGCCTGTGGTCAAGAATATGGCGCGCCTGTCGGATGCAGATCGCATGGCGATGGGCGTTTATCTCAAATCGCTTCCGGCGATTGAAACACCGCCGCGCCCGGCCAAGAAACAATGATGGGTTAGTCCATCACCGCGGCTTTGAGAATGCAGATCATCGTCGCGTGGGCGGGTTTCTTCGATACGTTGCGGACGATGTGCGGACGGTCGCAGCGATAGCGGATCGTCTCGCCAGCTTTCACCGTGTCGATCTCACCGCCGACTTCCACTTCGAGCTCGCCCTCCATCACCGAGAGCGCCTCAACGGAGCCGCGTTGATGCGCGTCACTTTCCAAAACGCCGCCCGGTTCGGCAATCACATCATAGGTCTGCAGCCATTCGACCGTCTTGATCCAGCCGGTGATGGCGAGTTTCACCTTGCCATCGTCTGAGACGAGCAGCGGCGTGTCACCGCGCGTGACTTTTTCGATAAATGGATCGTCCTCGCTTGAGGACAGCACGCGGTCGATCGAAATATCGAGTGCCTGCGAAAGACGCCATATGGTCGCAAGCGTCGGGTTAGTCTCATTGCGCTCGATTTGGCTGATGATCGATTTGGCGACGCCAGACTGCTCTGCGAGCTCGCTCAAAGAGAGATTATAGGCCTTGCGCAATCGCTGAACGGTCTTGCCGAGCTGACCCGAGAGCGCCTGAGCGCCTGCATCGAGATCCCGCGACCTTTCCTTGCCTTCAATGCCCATCCGTTAAACACCCTCTTCCCCGAAGCGGCTGAACCGCCTATGCGTGCAGTGCTTGTCTCATGGCCCTTGCGGGGGATGCAAGCTAAGAGGCGCATAAGAGGCAAGTCAGAGCAGGAAAGACGGGGGACGGATGCCGATGGGCGTCATTCATGTCATCGACCGCGAGGGGAAGACCCATACGCTGGAGGCGCTCGAGGGCTGGCGGATCATGGAGATCATCCGCGATTGGGGGCTGCCGATGGAGGGTCTGTGCGGGGGCGCGGCCGAATGCGGTACCTGTCACGTCTTCGTTGCACCTGAATGGTTGCCCAAATTGTTTCCAGCGCGGGACGAGGAAGAGGCGCAACTCGACCAGCTCCCCATTGTTGAGCCGAATTCACGCCTGTCCTGCCAGATCCTTTATTCGGATGATCTCGACGGGCTAACCGTCACGCTGGCACCAGAATCTTAGGCGCGCGCCCGTTTCACGGCCAACAGGGCCATGGCGGCGAATGCGAGCAATGACAAGGCCAGGCAAGCCCACAACATCGCACCCGCACCGAAGGCTGTAAGGCCGAGCGCAAAGAGCGGTGGTGCGGCAGCTTTGACAGCGAGCGCTGGGGCCGCGATCAAACCGAGCGTGCGGCCATATCCTTCGTGGCCGAAGAGTGACAAAGCGACAATCCCGCGAGCGATGGTGACGAGCCCGTTCGATGCACCATAGACGAGACCGTAAACAACCGCTGCGCCGGGTGAGATCGTCGTAAAGATGAGGATCAGAAAGGCCGCCGGCATTAAGCTCGTGGCCAACAGGCCAAGGCCGATCGCGGATAAGCGCCTACCGAACAGCAATTCCAAAATGCGTGCACCCACTTGCGCCGGACCAACGAGCGAGGCGGCGAGCACGGCTTGCGCTTCTGTCAGGCCGAGAAGATCAAGAAGGCGCACGATATGAACCGAAAGTGCGGAGGTCGGAAAGCCATGCGCGGCGATGACCAATGCAAACAAAAGAAAGGCTGTGCGACGAGCGCTTTTCTCAGTGATGGGTGGTGGTTCAGCGCGGGTTGTTTCAGTGCTGGCTTCATGCTGGAGCGCGGGCTCGCGTTCATCCGGGCTGGGTAGGCCGAAGCGATGCAGTGGCGCGCAAATGAAAGCAAGGAAAGCCGCGTAGAGCCATGCGGTTTGTCGCCAATCAAATGATTGCAGCAGAAAGAGTGTGAGCGGCCAAAATACTGTTGAGGCAAAACCACCGGGCAAGGTCAAAAACGAAATGGCGCGCCGCGTGCGGGTTGGTGCATCGCCTGAAATACGTGAGAGCGTCGCAAAGGCTGGATCATACAGGCTTGCTGCCATGGCGCAGCCGATGATGGCCCATGCCAGTGCGTAAGTGATTTCATGATGCGCGCTGGCGAGCAGAGCGAGACCGCCTGCGCCAATCAGTGAACCGATAGTCATCGTGAAACGGCCGCCGCGTTGGTCGATCATGCGTCCGAAAAAGGGCGACCATAATCCTGATCCGACAAGCGCTAGCGAATAGCCGCCATAGAGCACGAGATCGGACCAACCCGTCTCGGCCGCGATGCGTGGTCCCCATAACGCAATCGCGTAGTATAATGAGCCCCATGCGATGATCTGGGTGATCGAGAGAACAAGCAGAGCGCGGCGGAGTGGTGTGATCATCGGCTTATGCGCTAATCATGCGCCGCATCACGGGCGCGGCGTTCGGCAATGCCGAGCTGGCGTTCGCGCCAAATAATGAACAATCCCGCACTGATGACAATGATAGCCCCAATGATCACGGCCTGTGCAGGAACTTCGCCGAAGACGACATAGCCGAAAAGGGACGCCCAGATCAGCGTAATGTATTCAAACGGAGCGATCACCGACACAGGCGCAAAGCGCAAGCTGGCTGTGTGCAGGATTTGTCCGATGCCACCAAAAAAACCGGCAAGAACCAGCAGAGCAAATTCCGTTGGCGTTGGTTTGATCCAGCCAAAGCCGATTGTCACAAGGCCAGCCAAAGCCGTGATCAGCGAAAAGTAAAAAACGATGGCTCAGGTTTTTTCCGTGCCAGCCAATTTGCGCACGGCGATGGATGCGAAAGCAGAGAAGACGGTTCCGATCAGGCCGATCATTGCGCCGAGTGCGAGATCAGGTCCGCCGCTATGGCCTAAAAACGGAGAGAGCATGATGAGCACGCCGACAAAACCGACGCCGATGGCACTCCAGCGCCAGACGCGGATTGTCTCATGCAACACCAGCGCGCCGAGCACTGTGACCAGCAGCGGCGTAACATAGGTGATGGCGGTTGCATCCGGCAGCGACAGATAATGCAACGCGCCAAAACTCATGAACATGCCGCCGACGCCAGCCATGCTGCGCATCAGGTGGCCTTTGAAATTCTTTGTATAGAAAGCGTCCTTCAGCTCGCTCGTCCAAGCGATCCACATGAGCAGCGGAATCATCGCGAAAGCGGAGCGGAAAAAGACTAATTGCCCGACAGGAAAATTGTTCGACAGCCATTTAATGACAAGCGACATCAAGGCGAACACGAAGGTCGCTGCCACTTTCAGGAAAATGCCGAGAATCGTGTTCAACGCGGAGACGCCTTTCGCGGCGGGATCAAACCATTGCGGGGCGTGCGCCGCCAGTCTTTAGCTGCTGGGGCGGGGACGAGCCGTGTGCATGGCTCAGCCGGTCAGTTTGAGCCGTTCGGCGAGGGGAAGTGCGTCGATCGCTGCAAAGCCATCGGTTGGCGCGCTGACCGCCAGCGGCGTTTCACGCTGCGATGCGAGGCTCTCAATGGCGTGCAAAATGCGGTCGGTTTCGGTGGCACGAATGCGGCGGGCATATTCGGAGAGGAACCACCGGCCGCGGGCGGTCGACAGCACGGCCTCTTCAATGGCTCTATAGTCCGCCTCGCTCATCATGGGCTCGCCTCCCGGGCACGAATCGTCGTTCAGTCTAGTCGCTTTTACAGGATGTCCGGAGCCTTGACCGTTTCACGCCCGCTCGCCGTCAGGCTTTCGCTCCTGTTCTTCTGGCTATTTGCCGGATTGGGGATCTATCTGCCCTTCTTCCCGGTCTTTCTAGCCGGGCGCGGTCTATCGCCGGATGAAATTGCGTTGGTGTTGTTTGTGCCGATTGTTGTGCGCGCCGTGGCGGCGCCCTTCGTGACGGGCCTGACCGATCGGCGCATCGATCCGGCGCTCTTTCTCTCTTTTTCGAGCGTCGCGATTGGAGCCCTGTTTGCGCTGACCGCGTTCACATCCGGCCTCGTGCCGCTGCTCATTTTGGCCGCGCTGATAGCGGTGTTGCAATCAGCCAGTATTCCCCTGTCGGATGCACTCACCATCAAGGCGGCGCAGACGCATCAGGGGCTCCATTATGGCCGCATCCGGCTCTGGGGCTCTGTCTCGTTTTTCTTGGCTAATCTCGGCGGCGGATTTCTCCTCGCGTTTTTTGGCGGCGTCTCGATCCCGCTCGCGATTGCGGTGACGATGGCGGCCATCGTGCCGATTGTTTTGCCCTTGCGCGAAAGGGTGAGCACGGCGCAGACGCCTCATGGCGCAGTTTCCAAAACCAAACTGCCCGTGTTTTTGCTCCTGATCTTTCTGGCTGCCGCGTTGATCCATGCGAGCCACGCTTTTCTCAATGCGTTCGGCTCTCTGGTCTGGACCGCGCAAGGTTATGGCGCGGAGACGATTGGCGTGATCTGGGCGCTGAACATTCTCGGCGAGGTGGTGCTGTTCTGGTTCTTCGGGTCAGCTGTTGGGCCGCGTTTTCCGGCCTTCGCTTTTCTCATGCTGGGCGGTGGCATTGCGGTGCTGCGTTGGATCATCATGGCGGGGGCACCGGATGCAGTCCTGCTTGTGCTATGTCAGTTGAGCCATGGCATCACCTTCGGGGCGACCCATCTCGGCAGCATCGCACTTGTTTCGCGCTTTGCGCCGGAAGGCGCACGCAGCCGGGCGCAAGGCACGATGAGCGCTATGAACGGGGCGCTCGTCGCCGCCGGAACGCTGGCTTCGGGCTGGCTTTTCACCCATCTTGGCGCGGCTGGATTTTGGGCCATGGTGCCGCTCGCCGCGGCCGGTTTCGCGCTTGCCTTGTGGTGTTCGCTTCATCAGCCCCAGAGCGAACGCGACGGCGGATAAACGATGCTGCCTTCATAATGCATCCCCGGCTCCCGATCCTTTGCGAGCAGCAAGGGCGCATCAAGATCAACGAAGCGGGCCCAAGGGGTCAGCAGAAACGCTGGTGCCATCGCGAGCGAAGAGCCGAGCATGCAGCCCACCATAATCCCGAGATCATGGGCTTTGGCGGCGGATACCAATTGCAGCGCACCGGTGAGGCCGCCCGTTTTGTCGAGCTTGATATTGATCATGTCATAGAGCGCGGCGAGCCGATCGAGCTCTTCAATGCCATGGGCGCTTTCGTCGGCGCACAGAGGCACCTCATGATCGAGGCCAAACAGAGCGTCGTCGGCGTTGGCCGGGAGTGGTTGCTCGACACAATCCACACCGGCATCGCGGCAGGCATCCAGATTGCGGATGAGGGTATCGGGGGTCCAGCCTTCATTGGCATCAACGATCAGCGTGGCATCGGGCGCGGCCTCGCGCACGGCGGCGATGCGCGCCGGGTCGTCGTCACCACCGCCGAGCTTGATCTTGAGGATTGGCCGTTCGGATGCGGCTGCGGCGTCGGCGGCCATGCGTTGGGGCGAGCCGAGACTGATCGTGAAGGCGGTGGTGACCGGTGATAGCCGATCAATGCCTGCCAAAACATGGGCCGGGACGCCGCTCTTCTTGGCTTCGAGATCCCACAGAGCGCAATCAAGCGCGTTGCGTGCTGCGCCCGCTTTCATGGCCGTGAGAAGCCCCGCGCGGCTGCACCCTTCCTCGATTAAGCCAGCCACGGCCTCGATTTGGGCAAGAACAGTTTGTGGGGTCTCGCCATAGCGGGCGTAGGGGGTGCATTCGCCATGGCCCTCAAACCCGTCTTCCTCAAGGCTGACCGAGACGACAACCGCCTCTGTGCGCGAGCCGCGCGCAATGGTGAAACTTCCTGCCACGGGCCAAGACTGGACTGCCGTTCCGATCGTACGTCGTGTCATTATTTCCTCCGTCTCGACCCCGCCTGATTCGGACGTTAAGACGCGATGATGCGGGTCTCAACCGCTGGAAAACCGGACTTTTGCTGTGCCTGTTAAAGACGCTGCATCCGCACTGTTCGCTCTCGAGACCACTCCGCCCAAGGTGGATGTGGGCGCAGATGGCGTTGTGCATTTGTCAGGTTATTGGACCGCCGACCATTCGCAAGATGTTGAGACGGCGCGCGGCCAAATTGTCGGGCGTATTCCCTCTTCGGGTTCGCTCACCATCGATATGGGTGGGATCACGCGTCTTGATACGCTCGGCGCGCTTGTTCTTGTGCGGCTCAAGCAGGATAGCGCCAAGAAGCAGGTGACGATCGACTTTAAGAATGTGAGCGACAATGCCGAAATCCTGATGAAGGAAGTCGGTTCGCATGATGCCGATGCGCCGCATGAAAAGCCGGCAGGGCCTGCCGTTGTTTTGGCCTTGGCTGCGGTTGGCGAGAATGTCGTTGGATCCGGGCGCGATGTCGTGGCCGGTGTGTCCTATCTTGGTGCCATTGTTTCGGCGCTGGGACGGCTGCTTTTGCAGCCATGGAAAATCCGCTTTACGCCGATCATTTTCCAGCTTGATCAGGTGGCGCTGCGTGGCGTGCCGATCATTGTGCTGATTTCCTTCCTTGTGGGCTGCATCATTGCGCAGCAAGGGATTTTCCAATTGCAGCGTTTCGGCGCGACCCCTTTCGTCGTGGATCTCGTTGGCATTCTCGTGTTGCGTGAATTGGGCGTGCTCCTGACATCGATCATGGTGGCGGGCCGCTCCGGTTCGGCGTTCACGGCTGAAATCGGCTCTATGAAAATGCGCGAGGAAATCGACGCGCTGCGTGTGATGGGGCTTGATCCAGTCGAGATCCTTGTCATTCCCCGCGTTCTCGCGCTGATGATTGGCCTGCCGCTTCTCACCTTCATCGCTGACATGTCCGCACTTCTTGGCGGTGGCGTCGTGGCGATGATCTATGGCGGCATCTCAACTGACGTGTTTTTATCGCGGCTTCAGGGCGCCATCGCGTTGAATACGTTTCTCGTCGGTTTGATCAAGGCGCCGTTCATGGCGCTGGTGATCGGCATCATCGCCTCGCTCGAAGGCATGGCGGTGCAAGGATCGGCGGAATCACTGGGTCGTCAGGTCACGTCGTCGGTGGTCAAATCCATCTTTATGGTGATCGTGGTGGACGGGCTTTTCGCCATGTTCTTCGCTGCGATCAAATATTGAGGGCGCGATGGATACTACGATCGCTCCCACCCCAGCGCCTAGCGCTGCTCCACCACAAAAAGAGGTGATTATTTCGGCGAAGGATGTCGTTGTCGCTTTTGGCGAAAAGCGCATCCTCAACGGGTTGAGCCTTGATATTTATCGGGGCGAGATTTTGGGATTCATCGGCCCATCGGGGGCTGGCAAATCAGTGCTGACGCGCACGATCCTAGGGCTTAACAAAAAGCAATCCGGAACGATCAACGTGTTCGGGCATGATGTCGACAGCTTAAACGAAGTGCAGCATCGCGCGATCGAGCGGCGTTGGGGCGTTTTGTTTCAGCAGGGCGCGTTGTTCTCATCGTTGAATTGTCGCCAGAATGTGCAAGTGCCGATGCGCGAATATCTGAAGCTCAGCCAAAAGCTGATGGACGAATTAGCAGCGATGAAGTTTGAGATGGTTGGCCTGACACCAGATGTTGGTGACAAGCTGCCGTCGGAACTGTCAGGCGGGATGATCAAGCGCGTTGCGCTGGCCCGCGCGCTGGCGCTTGATCCTGATATTCTGTTTCTCGACGAACCGACTTCGGGTCTTGACCCGATCGGTGCCGGAGATTTCGACGATTTGATTGCAACCTTGCAGAAGACGCTTGGGCTCACCGTGTTCATGGTGACGCATGATCTGGGTTCGCTCTATTCGGTCTGTGACCGGATAGCGGCGCTTGGACAGGGCAAGGTCGTCGAACAAGGGACGATCAAGACTATGCTTGCTTCGGAACAGCCTTGGGTGAAATCCTATTTCCATGGCAAACGAGCCGAAGCGATGAACGCTGCAGTGTGAGGACGGATATGGAAACGCGCGCCCATTATGTCGCTATCGGGAGCTTCACGCTTCTTGTCATCGCGGCCGCCTTTGCCTTCGTCTTCTGGTTCCGCGGAACCGATGGACGCAATAGCACGACGAATTATCGCATCGTCTTCACCGGCTCTGTTTCCGGCCTCTCGAAGGGGTCGCTGGTGATGTATAACGGGCTCAAGGTGGGTGAGGTGACTTCTCTCTCGCTGATGCCAGATGATCCGAGCCGTGTGGTGGCTGTCGCAACGGTCGATGCCTCGACGCCGATGAACACGGACACAAAGGCGCGGCTTGAATTTCAAGGTCTCACCGGTGTCGCCTCTATTCAATTGTCAGGCGGTGGACCGAACTCGCAGCCCTTGTCGAGCAATGATCCGGCGAAGCCGCCGATCATCTATGCCGACCGCTCGGATTTTCAGGATCTTCTCGAAAGCGCGCAGCGTCTCGCCAAAAAGGCAGAGGATGTGCTGACACAGGCTGACCGCTTATTCGCCGTCAATTCCGGCGCGATCAACGCGACCGTCCGCAATGTCGAGATGTTCTCGAAATCGCTGGCTGAAAATTCCGAAGGTGTCGGCAAGTTTTTGTCATCGACCGGTGCTGCTGCGGACAAGATCGCGACGCTCGCAGGCACGATGGAAACGCTATCGACGAACCTCAACACGATCGTGAAAGCGGTCGATCCCGCGCAAGTGTCAAAGATCGTCACGGATTTGCAGCAGATTGCAACCACGGTGGCGGATGGTCGTGACGACATCAAAGTGTTCATGAAGGATATCTCTGTCCTTGCGAAACGCTTGAACGATGCGACGGTTAAACTCGACGTGGTTCTCAGCGATGTCGGCTCGGTGACCAAGACGATCGATCCGGCCAAGGTAGGCCGGGCCGTCGACAATCTTGAGAAATTTGCCAATGCGCTTGGCAGCAATTCTCAGAACGCCGACCAGATCATGAAAAACGCCAATGACATGGTCGCCAAGCTCAACAGGGCAGCCGACAAGGTCGATGGGTTGATGTCGAGCCTGCAGGGCTTCCTGGGTTCGGATGACGGCAAGGCAGCGGCCTCGAATTTTGCCGATACGGCTGCTTCGATCCGCAAATTGGCTGAAAATCTCGATAAAAGAACGGCTGAAATGGCCGTCAGCTTCAACAAGGTGGCCGGAACGGGGAGCCGTGATCTCGACGTTTTGACCGCCGAGGCCCGGCGGACGCTGACCGAGATCAATCGAACCCTGAGTGATTTCAATAGAAATCCACAGCAATTGCTTTTCGGTAGCAGGCCGGGGATCCCAGAATACAATAGATCTCGTTGATCAGCGGCCCCGGCGATTCGATGGGCCGGGGGAAGGTTTGTCGATCCATGCGCTTGAGGCTCGCCTCTGCTCTGTTGCTCGGAACTCTGCTGGCTGGCTGTAGCAGCACGGCGCCGACGACTTTTGATCTCTCGATCCCGGACAAGGTTGGTCGTGCCTCAGCCGGCGCGTCGCAATTGGTGATCGCTGAGCCGTCAGCCCTTCAGCAACTCGATTCTGAGCGGATCCTCGTCCGCAGTGCCGATAACACCGTCAGCTATATTGGCGGGGCGCAATGGTCGGATCGTCTGCCGCGTCTCATCCAATTCCGTATTGTGCAGGCCTTCGAGAATAATGGTCGCGCCGTCGCGCGTGCGGGGACAGGGGTTGTCGGCGACCGGGTGGTTGTGGGCGAGTTGCGTGCCTTCAATCTCGACGCTGGTCGCGGCGAGGTGATCGCAGAACTCTCGGCGCGTCTGGTTGATGCCACGTCGAGCCGGATTATCGCGGCGCAAGTTTTCCGTGTGACTGAGCCCGTGGGCAGCGCTGATCCGGCGCAGGTTTCGGCGGGCCTTGATCGGGCGTTGCAATCCTTGCTGACCCAATTGGTGCGTTGGACGAATAGTCGCGGTTAAGCCGTTCACTCTGCCAAGCCCAACAAAAAGGCCGCCCGAAGGCGGCCTTTTGATTTGCTTATCGTCTGATCAGCCTTAGGCGATGCGGCCCGAAGCATGGGCGAGCAGGGTGTAAACCTTGCCTTCTTCGGATGCGAGGATCGAGCGCGAGATCGAAGCATCGCGGTCGCGCGGGGCGACTTCGCGGAGCAATTCTTCGAACTTCGCGATATAGGCGTCGATGATGCTGCGGAATTGGCCTTCGCGTTCATAACGGCGACGGACCTCATCGAAAGTCTCCGCACCCCGGCGCGAATAGAGCGGACGGCTGAACGGCTCGGCATCGCCGCGCAGATAGGCGTCCCAGGCGTCAACGGCCTGTTCATGCACCACGAGCGAGCCAATCGTTTCCGACAGGGTATTCAGCAGATCTGCCGGAGCCTGCGGGGCAGGGGCGGCCGGACGTGCAACCGGAGCCGGAGCAGGGGCCGGAACGGCCTCTTCCTCGTCGCGCGACGCGCGGGCGAGAAGGTCGCTCAGCCAACCCGGACCACGATCCTGACGGGCCGTGGCGGCCGGTTCCGTCTTGGGGGCATAGTCCGATTTCGGCGCGTAAAGGTCATCCAATTTCGGGCGCGGTGCCGGTGCTGGAGCCGGTGCCGGTGTCGGCGCGACCGGAGCGGCAGGCTGCGGCATCACCGGGCGCGGCGTTTCCGCGATGGGCTGCGCAGGGCGCGGCGGGATGGGCGCGCGGACCGGGGCGACCGGCTGCGGTGCGACCACCGGGCGGGGTGTCTCAACCCGCGGGGCTTCCATGCGCGGCGCTTGAGCGGGCGTCTGCTCAGCTGGCATGTCGACCATGCGACCCGAACGCGTGACGATCTCGCTGATTTCGCCGAGCGCTTTGATCTGATCCGACACGACCCGACGCATAGCCGCGGTGGTGTCTTGCGTTTCGCGCGGCAATTCAACGAGGCCGCGGCGGAGTTCGGCGCGTGTCGCATCGAGTTCATCACGGATCGCCGAGGACATGGTGCGCATATCTTCAACGAGGCGGACGAAGCGCTCATTGGCATTGCCAAACAGCGATGCCATTTCGGCCGTTGCCTGTTCATAGGCTGCCGTCAGCACGGCGCCTGTGCGTTCACGCTCATCAGCCGTTGCGTTGCGGATTGCCTCATAATGCGCGCCAAGCGCTGCTGCGGCATCCGTGCTCGACTGCGTGAGCACCGTGCCAATATCGCGAGCGCGGGCTTCGGCAATACGGAGCTGATCGCCGACCGAGGTCGAGAAGGACTGGCCGAGGCGTTCAACGTCAGCCGCGCGCTGTTCGAGCGCAGCCAGAACATGCTCGAGCATGTCACGGCGTTCGATCAGTTCGGAGCCAATGCGATGCTCAACATTTTCAAGGCGTGATGCTGCGGTTTCGAGAACCTGCGCATGTTCCTGCGTGACGCGTTCCATGCTGCGCGCGCCATCATCCATGCGGCTGACGAGCGAGCCGGTGCGGCCGAGCATTTCATTTGCGGTTTCGTTGAAGGCGCGGCTCTGCGCGGCGAGCAATTCGGCTGCTTCGCCTGCACGCTCTGCGATCACGCCAGCTGACGTGCCGAGTGCTTGTGCCGAGCTTGATAGGCCGCTCTCAATATCACGCAGGTTCTGGCCCGTGCTTTCGACGATAATGCCGAGCGAACGACCCGTTTCTTCGAGGCGTCCGAGCAAGGCACCCATTTCGCCGGCCAGCGTGTCATGCGTGGTGACGAGAGCCTGCAGCGAACGGCCAGCGCCATCTTCCACCGCGTCGCGGAGGAGGGCGGAGGTCTGTTCGGCAACGGTCGTGATTTCTTCGCCTTGGCGGCGCAGGCCGTCGACGATCGCACCCGAGCGGGTTTCGAGCGTCCGCAGCACGATTTCGCTGACGCCGATGAGTTCGCGCGCTGTCGCATCCCCTGTGCGGGTGAGGGCGGCATTCGATTCTTCACCGGTCTGGCGCAGTTTCTCAGCAAGTTCTTGGCCGCGTTCGTCGAACAGGCTCGTGATCTCAGCAACGCGCTGGCCGAGTGTCGCGGTGATCGCGGAGGTGCGCGATTCAAGCGTTGCGGCGTGCGAGGTGATGGCCTGCGAGACTTCTTCGGTCCGGCGGAGAATGGCGTCGGCCTTGGCCGTCATCACTTCGCCGAAGCTCTGCGTACGCTGAACCATGAGGCGTTCGAATTCGGCCGCGCGCTCGGTGATCGCGTTGGCGACCTGTTCCGAACCATTGGTGAGCGTGGCCGCAATATCGAGCGCGCGTGTTGCGAGCGTTTCGGAGACGGTGCGGGCACGCTGGTCGAGGCCGAGATCAATGCGCTCGAACACATAATCAAGCTTGCCGGTGATTTCGTCCGTCTTCGTTGTGGTGCGGGTTTCGAATTCCGTGATCTTGCCGCCGATAAGATCGGCCGCTTCACGAGCCCGAACACCCAGGGTTTCGGCGAGAGCGCCGCCTTGCGTGCGGAGGAGGAATTCGACTTCGCCGAGACGATCTTCGACGACGCGCGAGAAGGCGCGGGTGTCGCCGGTGATCCGATCGACCAGTTCCGAGCCGCGGCTGAGAACGGTTTCTTCAAGCGACTGCAAATGACGCGCGAACGATTCATTGAGTTCGCCACCGCGTTCGATGATCGTTTCACGCAGAAGCGCGATCCGTTCGGAGAGCGTTTCGTCGAGCGTCGAGCCATTGGCGCGCATGAGCGCATCAAGCGTCGCAATGCGTTCGCCGAGCTGGCGCTCGAGCTCTGTCGTGCGGTTGGTAAAGGTGTCGTTGATCGCGTTCAGGCGGCCGCCCATCAGCGCGTCGAGTTCGCCACGCCATCCGCCCATCGCATCGCGCAGGCTTTCGGTGCGGCTGTCCATCACGCTTTCGAGCGTTGCGCTGTGCTGGGTGAGCGAGCGATCGAGCTCCTGCACGCGGCCACCGATTGTGAGTTCAATCTGGCCAGCGCGCTCAGTAAGCGAGGACCGCAGCGATTCAAGACGATCAGTGAGCGAGGCTTCGATGAGGCTGGCGCGGTCGCCCAGCGTCGTGTCCATCTGGTTGAGACGCTGTTCAAACGTGGCGTTGATCTGGCCGGTGCGCTGGCCGAGCACGGCATCAATCTGGCGCGCACGATCGGCGAGGGTGGCTTCAAGCGAGGCGACCCGTTCACCGATTGCATTTTCAATCGCGGTGCCGCGTGTTTCCAGCTTGGATTCAAGGGATGAGAGGTGACCACCGAGCATGTGATCGATTTCGGTGCCACGTTGTTCGAGCACGGTTGTGAAGCGGGCCGTTGTGGCTCCCATCGACGCGCTGATGCGCTCGACTTCCGAGGCCATCGATGAGGTGGCCTTTTCCGTGGCGCCAGACAGACGGGCTTCAAACGTGTCCGTGTAACGGCTGAGCGAGTTGGCGATCTCTGCGCCGCTTGACTGCAGCAATTGGCTTGCGTCGCGAACGCGGTCTTCCACGAGGCTGGCGAGGCGATAGCCGGCATCCGACAGCGTATTCTCAAGGCGCGAACCTTGACCCGCAATGTCTTCACGCAGCTTGTCGCCTGCTTCGGCGAGGCGCGAGGTGAGGGCTTCAGCTTCACCGGTAAACGAAACGCGGACCTTCTCGGTGTTTTCAGCGACGACGGTGTTGAAGCTTTGTGTGGTTTCTTCCAGCGTTGTGCGCAGCAGACGACCGCTTTCGGCGACTTCGCCAGCCAGACGCTCGCCAGTGCGTGACAGCACTTCCGTGATGTCCGACACTTTGCCGGTGAGCGTTTCGGTCACAGTGCCTGTGGCTTCCGTCAGACGGGTGCTGACGGCTTCGGTCGTGGTGCCAAGGCGTGCAATCAGCTGACCACCACTTGCGGTGATTTCGCGCACCATCGCTTCGCCCGACTTGCCAAGCACGTCGGTGATTTCGTTGGTTTTCGCATCGAGCGAGTGGGTGATCTTTTCGCCCGCTTCGCTGACGATGGCGGAGATGCGCTGCGTCGCATTATCGAGATCGACATTGATATTTTCGTGCACGCCGGTGATGGCGGCGCGGACGCGCTCGCTGTTCGACACGATTGCTTCGCGCTGATTGATCAGTTCTTCAATCAAGCCGCGGACGCGGATTTCGTTTTCGCCATAGGCGCGCTCGAGCGAGGCGATTTCGGAATGGACAATGGTTTCGAGTTCGCTCGTGCGGGCCACGGCGCGTTCAATGCCATCACCCATCGCGGCCACTTCGCGGCGAATGGCGTGTGACAGGGTCACCACGGCATCAAGCGCCACGTTTTCCGGCTCGGCGAGACGGACAGCAACCTGCGCCATTGTGCGCGAGACCTGACGCATTTCGATGGAGCGAACGTACAGCGATGCGAGGACGAAGAATGCTGCCGGCGGGAAGAGGGCAACAACGCCCAAGAGCCCCATGGCAGATAAGCCGATCGTGTTGCGAATACCGTCGAGGCTGAGGAGCGCATTACCCCACTGGCCGTAAGCGAAGCTGAGGACGAGAACGATCCAGACGGCAGCGGCGGCGAGGGCAAGGCCCGTCGGCCAAGAGACCGGCCGCACCTTCAACGATTGAATCATGTCTCCGACGGCACGACGATCATCATTCGCCGGGCGACCGGGTTCTAATTTCTGTTTTTCCGGGGCAGGCGGGACAAAAGCCGCTGGCTCCGTCGTATCAATACGCGGCGCTGCTGCGGCTGTTTCAGCCGCGATGTCTTTCACGTCTTTGTTGCGGGGCATTTCCGCGCGCGGCGTTTCTGCTTTCGGTGTCGCGATCACGGGCGCTTTGTTTTCGGGCGCCACGTCCATTGGTTTGTCGAGTTTTTCGGCGGCCTTGTCGGCGGGCGCATCGGTGCGGCCGCGCAACTGCGGCTCGTCGAGGGGTTTCGGCGCATCTTTGACAGGAGCGGGGCCTTTGGCCGGTGTTCCGGTCGAAGACGTCAGGTTCAGCGCCTCCTCAATGGCCGATAGTGCCATCTCGGTCGGATCGGTCGCTTTTTTCTGGGTCGCCATCTCGATGTCGTACCTTTGAACTCTCACGGCCCTTACACGACGTGTCACATAAGGGCGTCCTGCGACAGCCGAAACGGGGCTCGCCGCAAGTTTTGATTAACCAATGCAGTGTATCGACCATGGGCGGTTGTGAAAACCCGAACGGGCGAGTCACCTTGAATCGTCGTTAACGCGACCGGGAACTGATGCCTGCGACCGCATTTGGCGGGGCCTTAGGTCAAAAGGCCGAACACCATGGCCTTTCCGTGGCAGGAAACGCGGGCTGAACCGCATTATGGTCGAAAATCTGCCGCAGGTGAAACCCTTTGTTGTGAAAAGACGCTTACGGCATGGCTGAGGTGTTGCTGCGCCGCACAGGGGAGTTTCGATCCAATGGATCCAAAACGGATCAATAGGGCGGGGGATCGCATACCAGTGCTCTGGGACGTGCCTCTGCCCGGGATCATCAATCAGCAAAGACTGCACGACCTGACGTCTGGTGACGCCGCCCTCGGCCGAGAGCTTTTGGCCTTATTTTTCGACCAATCGATCCTGACCCTACGGAAGATACGAGAGGCGGCGGATGGCGCGACCCGCCGGGCCGCTGCCCATGCCTTAGCAGGCTCAGCCCTCGCCGTGGCCGCCCAAGGGGTGGCGCTGGCGGCAGGCCTCATCGCTGGCCTCCCAGACCATGCGGGTGAGGCTGAATGGCTTGATGCCGTCACTGATCTCCATGCCCAAGTCGCGCAGGCAAGGGCGGCCATCGCTCATCTCCTGACCGAACAGGTGGGTGGTTCGGCATGAAGCGGGCTTTCGTCGCAGGGGCGGAACGGGTGTACATTGGCGCGTGATGCGCTAGATGAGCGCCATCTTCGTTTGAGCCTGAGCATCGCCATGACACAGATCACTTTCATCGACGCGCAGGGCACGGCCCGATCCGTGGCTGCCGAAGATGGCGCAACCTTGATGGAAACCGCAGTCCGCAACGCAATTCCTGGTATTGAGGCGGAATGCGGCGGGGCCTGCGCTTGCGCGACTTGCCATGTCTATGTCGATCCGGCGTGGCAGGACCGATTGCCTGCGCCTCAAACGATGGAAGAGGACATGCTCGATTTCGCGTTCGATGTACGACCGAATTCGCGCCTCTCCTGCCAGATCCGCATTAAGGCGGAACTCGACGGGCTCACTGTCACGACGCCCGAAAGGCAAGCCTGAACCTTGCGCCTGATGCGGATGCAACCCTGCTCAGGCCGATTTCGGATTGCAAGCTGGGGCGATAGCGTGCAATGAGCGCCCCGCCGGGCATTGCTTTGCGCCCGGAGGGAGCTTGCGATGACTGAGACGATTAAGACCGATGCGTTGATCATTGGTGCGGGGCCTGTTGGCCTGTTCGCGGTGTTCGAGCTGGGTCTTCTCGATATCAAATGTCATCTGATCGATATTCTGCCCAAAATCGGTGGGCAATGCGCCGAGCTTTATCCGGAAAAGCCGATCTACGACATTCCGGGTTTTCCCGTCGTGACAGGGCAGGGCCTGATCGACAATCTCATGAAGCAGATTGAACCGTTTGGCCCGACCTTTCATCTCGGCCAAATGGTCGAAAGCCTCGAAAGCATTGGCAGTGCACAGGCTCCACTGTTCCGTGTCACAACGGATGCGGGCGCTGTCTTTGAAGCGAAGACGGTTTTGATTGCAGCTGGCGGCGGGTCTTTCCAACCTAAAAAACCGCCGATTGCTGGCATTGATGATTACGAAGGCAAAAGCGTCTTCTATGCCGTTCGCAAAATGGAGGAATTCCGCGATCGCACGATCTTGATCGTTGGCGGCGGCGATAGTGCGCTTGATTGGACGCTTAATCTGCAGCCGATTGCCAAGCGCGTGATCCTGATGCATCGCCGCGACGAATTCCGCGCGGCACCCCATTCGGTCGATCAGATGCGGTCACTTGTGGCTGACGGCAAAATGGATCTCATCCTCGGGCAGGTGATGGCGCTTAAAGGCGAGCATGGCCAGCTTGAAGCGGCGACCATTCGCGCTGCTGATAACACCACGATTGATGTCGCATGCGACCGGTTGTTGCCCTTCTTCGGTTTGACAATGAAATTGGGCCCGATTGCCGATTGGGGCCTCAATCTCGCTGAGAACCTTATTCCAGTTGATACCGAAAAATTCGAAACCAATGTGCCGGGCATTTTTGCCATTGGTGATATCAATGCTTATCCCGGCAAGCTGAAGCTCATCCTTTCAGGCTTCCATGAAGGTGCTCTCGCGGCCCAAAAGGTGCACCGCTACGTTTATCCCGAAAAGCGGCTTTTGTTCCAATACACGACCTCGTCCTCAAGCCTGCAAAAAAAATTGGGCGTGGCCTGAGCGTTCTGCGCCAGATCAAAGACGGTTAGTGCGCAAAGCGCCATATTTGCCACGCTGGCGCGGGCAGCTTAAGTTCATCCCCCGTGTCCAAGGTTCCGGAGGGTTGCATGTTCAAGTCCATTCTCGTTCCCGTCGATCTCGCCGAAATGGATGTTGTGAAGCCGGCGCTTGAGAAGGCCATCGCGCTCTCGGCTTTGACTGGTGGCAGCCTACATCTTGTCTATGTGCGCTCGATTCTTCCCGTCACATTCATGGAATATGTGCCGCCTTCCTTCGATGAAGAGCAGCAGGCGGAATGTGAAAAGAAAATGGCCGAAGTTGTCGCGAACCTGCCGGTGATCGATAAGAGCAAGGTGACGACCGCGGTGCGTATGGGCGCGGTCTATAATGAAGTTCTGTCTGAAGCGGAAAAGCAGGCCTGCGACCTCATTGTCGTCGGCTCGCATCATCCGTCGATGTCGACCTATTTGCTTGGATCGAATGCGGCCACGATTGTGCGCCATGCACCATGCTCGGTGCTCGTTGTGCGGTTGTGATCGGTTTGAACGCTTTCACGAAAAAGGCGGCTTAGGCCGCCTTTTTTATTGTCGCACTCAAGTGTGATGCGGCAGAAGATCGTCTGGCGGGGATTTGGCATCAAACAGGCCGGGCTTGTTGCGCGTAATCATCCCATGCACCTGACGCGCAAACGGAAACAGAAAGATAATCGCCATTGTTGCTAGCAACCAATTGCCGCGCATAAGGCCCCAGACAGCCACCGCTGCAAAACCACCGAGCGACACAATGCCCACAATGGCTGTTGCAAGATAGGACAGGGCCGGGCGGCCGCGCGTCATCAGCGCATTTGGATTGGCGCGTGCAATGTTCAACGCAAGACGGCGCACGAAAGCGGAATAGGCTTCGTCTTGCGCTTCAACCTCGACGTAGCCTTTCCAATTCAAATTCGACAGTGTCACCGTGCGTCCGCTCTCGCGCCGGAGCCGGGTGAAATAAATCGGTGTGCTGACATTGCGATAACCGAATTGCAGGCTGAGAGAGAACATCTGTGAAAAAGGGATGACTTCCTGACGCCTTCCATTGTCCACGGTCAGCGCGGTGTCGTTCATCGTGAAGATGACTTCGCCGGCAAAAGGCCGCGGGCGTTGTCTGTAAATCATTTCGGTCATTGTGCTTACCGGCCGAGCGCTTTCATCGCGCCTTCAAGCCCATCGATGGTGAGAGGGAACATCGCACCGCCCATGAGCCGCTGCATGATGTTGATGGATTGGGTGTAGCCCCAGAGATTGGGTTTTACCGGGTTTAGCCAGACATGGCGGCTGAAATGCTCAGTGAGTCTTTGCATCCAGACTTGGCCCGGTTCTTCATTCCAATGCTCGACCGAGCCACCCGGTTGAACGATTTCATAAGGCGACATGGACGCATCGCCGACAAAGATCAGCCGATAATCCTTAGGATAGGTGCGGATAATTTCGGCGGTGGGGACGCGTTGATCGTGGCGACGGCGGTTTTCTTTCCAGACGCCTTCATAAGGGCAATTGTGGAAATAAAAATGCTCGAAATGTTTGAACTCACTGCGCGCAGCCGAAAAGAGCTGCTCGGCGAGTTCAATATGCCAATCCATCGAGCCGCCAATATCGAGGAACAAAAGCACTTTCACGGCGTTGCGGCGCTCAGGCCGCATTTGCACATCGAGCCAGCCATGCTCAGCGGTGGATTTGATCGTTCCGTCAAGATCGAGTTCGTCAGCAGCCCCGGTGCGCGCGAATTTACGCAAACGGCGCAGTGCCACTTTCATATTGCGCGTGCCGAGTTCGACCGTGTCATCGAGATCTTTGAAATCGCGTTTATCCCAGACTTTCACCGCGCGGAAATTGCGGTTCTTGTCCTGGCCGATGCGAATGCCTTCAGGGTTATAGCCATAGGCGCCATAGGGCGAGGTGCCGGCGGTGCCGATCCATTTGCTGCCACCTTGGTGGCGGCCTTTTTGCTCGCGCAGGCGCTCTTGCAGCGTTTCCCACAATTTGTCCCAGCCGAGCGCCTTGAGTTGGGCCTTCTCTTCGTCGGAGAGATATTTCTCTGCGAGCTTGCGCAGCCATTCTTCCGGGATCTCGGCGGTATCGATCGCCTCATCGAGTGTTTCGAGCCCTTTGAAGGTGGCTCCGAAGACGCGGTCGAATTTATCGAGATTGCGCTCATCCTTCACCAAAGTGGCGCGCGATAGATAATAGAAGCCCTCGACCGAGCGCTCGGCGAGATCAGCGTCGAGCCCCTCAAGCAAAGCGAGATATTCGCGCAGGCTGACGGGCACCTTCGCATCACGCAGCGCGGTGAAGAAGGTCAGCAGCATGGCTTAGCGCCGGTCGTCGATGACGCGGTACTCGACGTCGATCACGCCGGGGGGAGGGCGGTCTTGGCTCGCTTGGGCCTGCGCCTGCATCTCGGCCATCATTTTTTTAAGGCGCCAGCGGGCGAAGAGGCCGAAGCCGACAAGAACCGGGATGGCAACCAGCGCGAGGCCCGCTCCGAGGATCAGGAGGGCAACACCGGCGAACCCCGCCAAAACGAGCGCTAAACCCTGCGCCCAACGCGGGATGGTGATGATGCGGGGGCCTTGCGGGCCGTTAACGGCAAAGCGGATCATGGGTCGGGTCCTTCACCTCCCAATATGGGGGTAAAGCCAGGCTTCGGGAAGTGCGGTGCGGCGGGTTGCCGCCTTATCGGCTTTTGCCTGCTTTTGGTGCTGAATTTCCCGGCAGGACAGGCTTTCCACAGCCCGGGTCATCCAAACGGCTCGCTTTACGCGCCTGCAGCAAAGGCCTAGAAACGCGGCCGTTTGGTGCAGAAAGGCCGGGGCGGCATGTTCAAGAAAATCCTGATCGCAAACCGTGGCGAAATCGCCTGCCGTGTCATCAAGACCGCCCGGCGCATGGGGATCAAGACGGTCGCCGTCTATTCCGAGGCTGACAAGGACGCTTTGCACGTCGAAATGGCCGATGAGGCTGTGTTCATCGGTGCAGCGCCCGCGGCACAATCCTATCTCGTCATTGAGAAGATTATTGATGCCTGCAAGCAGACCGGCGCTGAAGCGGTTCATCCGGGTTATGGCTTTCTCTCCGAGCGTGCCGCGTTTGCGGAAGCGCTGAAGCAAGCAGGCATCGTCTTTATCGGGCCGAACCCCAAAGCCATCGAGGCGATGGGCGATAAGATCGAATCCAAGAAGTTTGCAAACGCCGCCAAGGTCTCGACCGTGCCGGGCTATCTCGGCGTGATTGAAGATCCCGATCATGCGGTGAAGATCGCCAATGAAATCGGCTATCCCGTGATGATCAAGGCATCAGCAGGCGGTGGCGGCAAGGGCATGCGCATCGCCTATTCGGCGGATGAAGTGGCGGAAGGGTTTGCCCGCGCAAAATCAGAAGCGGCATCATCTTTCGGTGATGATCGCGTGTTCGTGGAAAAATTCATCGTCGATCCGCGCCATATCGAAATTCAGGTGCTCGGCGACAAGCACGGCAATGTGATTTATCTCGGCGAACGTGAATGCTCGATCCAACGCCGTAACCAGAAGGTTATCGAAGAAGCGCCGTCGCCGCTCCTCGATGAAGCGACCCGCAAGAAGATGGGCGAGCAGGCCGTCGCGCTGGCCAAGGCCGTCAATTATGATTCAGCGGGCACTGTCGAATTC
>VERN01000172.1 GCA_018882635.1 Beijerinckiaceae bacterium
CCTTTGAACGAATACGTTCTTCATCGCCCTTCATGGCAAACGCCGTGATCGCGATGATCGGGATGTGGCGGATCTCGTCATCAGACTTGATCCAGGCAGTGACGTCCTCACCCGAGACTTCCGGCAATTGGATGTCCATGAGGATGAGGTCGGGGCGATGCTGGCGCGCGAGCTCGATGGCTTCCACGCCCGAAGCTGTCTTCAGGGTGCGGTAACCATGCGCCTCAAGCAGGTCGTTGAACAATTTCATGTTCAACTCATTGTCTTCGACGATGAGGACCGATTTCGCCATGCGATTACCCTGATACACTTTGCTGCGCTGGGCCCGCGACTCTCGCCGCCGGTCCAGCTATTGGTTATAAGGCCCAACTCCTTTCCGAAACACAAACCGAACCCGCGAAAAGGATCCTTCCCTATGATCAGGCCAGACCGGGATGCGCAGGGGCGCGAACACGCTGAAACGCTGGCCGTGAAAGCGCTGCTGCATCTCGTGGGGGACCCAGACGCCCTTGGCCAGTTTCTGGCTGAGACAGGCCTGTCACCCGAGACGATCAGGGAAGCGGCATCTGACCCGGCCTTTCTGCTCGCCGTGCTCGATTTCATGCTGGCGGATGAAAGCCGGCTCATGGCGTTTGCGGCCCATGAAACGCTTGAGCCCGCGACTATTGGCAAGGCCGCTGAGCGGCTGCGACCATTCCGCCATGATGGGCTGCGCGAAGGCTAAGCATGGCTGCGCTCTGCCGCGATTGTCTAACATTGGCCGATCCAGGGCCAAGGCGGCGCTGCCCGCAATGCTTCTCGCCCCGCCTCATTGACCATCCCGAACGGGACGAATTGTCCCTGGCCCATATCGATTGTGATGCGTTTTACGCCGCGGTTGAAAAGCGCGACCGTCCTGAACTCGCTGATAAGCCGGTGATTGTGGGTGGCGGCACGCGCGGGGTCGTCTCGACCGCTTGCTACATCGCGCGCATTCACGGCGTCCGCTCAGCCATGCCGATGTTCAAGGCTCTTGAACTCTGCCCGCAGGCCGTCGTGATCAAACCGGACATGGGCAAATATGCAGAAGCGGGCCACACGATCCGCGAGATGATGCTGGACCTCACGCCGCTTGTTGAACCGGTCTCGATTGACGAGGCCTTTCTTGATCTATCCGGGACTGAAAAGCTGCATGGCGCGCCGCCAGCTCACGTGTTGGCGCGTTTCGCCAAGCGGGTGGAAGACGAGGTTGGCGTGACAGTGTCTGTCGGCCTGTCTTATGCAAAGTTTCTCGCGAAGCTCGCATCGGATGCTGAGAAGCCGCGCGGCTTTTCGATTATTGGGCGCAAAGAAGTGCTGACGCGCTTGGCGCCCCTTCCGATCGGGGCTTTGCCCGGCATTGGTAAGGTGAGTGCCGAACGATTTGCGGCGATGGGCTATCGCACCATCGCCGATATTCAGCGCATGGAGCAAAGCGTACTGGCCCGGCAATTGGGTGAAGATGGTTATCGGCTATGGCAATTGGCGCAAGGCATTGATCACCGCCGTGTCGAGCCAGAGCGCGATGCCAAGAGCGTTTCAGCTGAAACGACGTTCGCCACTGATATCTCTGATGCCGAAACACTTCTGCCGGTTTTGATGGAATTATCAGAAAAGGTGGGCCGCCGCCTGCGCCGGTCAGAATTGGCAGGGCGCACTGTTGTGCTGAAATTGAAGACCAAGGATTTCAAAAGCCGCACACGCAATTTCACCCTCAATGAGCCAACCCGGCGTGCTGCTAAAATCTATGAGACGGGTCGCGACTTGTTGCTGCGTGAAATCGATGGCACGCGTTTCCGTCTCATTGGTATTGGCGTTTCGGACCTTTATGATTCAGCGGAAGCTGATCATGGCGATCTCGTTGACACGAAAGCCAAGCGCGGTGCCGAACTTGAGGAAGCACTCGATCGCCTGCGTGATAAATTTGGCGGCCAAGCGGTGACGCGCGCACTCATTATGCGTGCGCCCGACGATGACGATGAAGACGAGGATTGATTATTTTTTACAGGGCTTGGACTCGATCGGCTCGAGCTTGGTGAGCGTGCCTAAAAAGGCAAAGGTTCCATAGTCCAGTTTGATGGCCCGTCCGAACCCATTATCAAACATTTCGTAAGAGACGATATAGGCTGGCTCGTCCGTTTTGCCGGGCTCGAAAAAGCTGATCGATACTGGCCAGCGTGGCACTTGAGCCCATCCCGCCTTAACGATATCCGGTTCAAGCCCATCCGTACCGCTCTTCTTCGCTCCGATGACAGCGAATGTGTCATAGGCGATCTTGGACTCGTCTGAACCATCGTAAACGCGGCGCGCAAAAGTCCCCGTGCCCGCGCGCGCTTTCTCAACGAGCTCACGCAGATGCTGCGTTGGGAAGGCCGTATCAAGCGGAATATTGACCTTGCTCGCTTTCGGCTTTTTCATCGTGACAAGAATGTTCTCTTTGCCACGTTCTGCGACGCCGTCGGTCGCCTCAGCGGGCCCAGGGCCCTGACGCGACTCGGATTTGAAGCGGAAGCTTCCTGCATCGCCATCCTCGAATGTGGTCGAGCGCGTATCGCTCAGCTTGCGACCGATCTCGCCCCCCGACAATTCCGTCACCTGCCGAAAATTCAGCGCATAGCCTTCGCAGGCGCTGCCGGTAAACTCGAGCACGATCCGACCCCGGCCGCTTTCAATGCCACTGCCACCAGCATTGGGGGCCAAAGCGAGATCGTAAACCGCGCGATAGGAGGCCATCACCGGTGCCTGCGCCGCGGCGGGGGTAACCAGCGTGATCATCAAGAAAGGCAGCGCAAGGCGGATGGGCATGGGCAAACTCCGAAGCGATCAGTCTAGGGCCGCAGCGCGGCTTGATCCAGCACCCTGATCGCAAGGCGGCCATGGCTTGCCGGAGACGTAACGATGGGCGACAAAGCCTTGAGAAAGCGTTCCCGTCAGGGCGCGGTTCCGTTTTGCTGAGGAGATGCCCCCATGTCGATCGAAGCCCGTTTGAAGTCTCTCGGACTTGTCCTGCCGCAGGCCGCCGCACCGGTGGCGAATTACGTTCCTGCCGTGCGGACAGGGTCGCTGCTGGTGATTTCCGGTCAACTCTGCCTTGGGGCGGATGGTAAGCTCGCCGATGCCCATAAGGGCAAGGTGGGTGGCAGCGTCTCACAAGAGACGGCGAAAGAGGCCGCGCGGCTGTGCGCAATCAATCTCTTGGCCCAAGCCAAAGCCGCTCTCGGCTCGCTCGATCAGATCCGCCGCTGTGTGCGCCTTGGTGGCTTTATCAATTCCACGCCCGATTTCATCCCCCTCCCCGCGGTGATGAATGGCGCATCGGACCTGATGGTTGAGGTGCTCGGCGATGCGGGACGGCATGCGCGGACAACGGTGGGCGTGGCACAATTGCCATTGGATGCTGCTGTCGAAGTTGAAGCGATGTTCGAGGTGCAATAATGGCTGCACCAGAATGGCTAACCGCGCGACCGATTGCGCATCGCGGATTGCATGATCGCACAACGTTGATCGAGAATACGATTGCAGCCGCCGAAGCCGCCATTCTGGGCGGATTTGGGATTGAATGCGATGTGCAATTGACCAAGGACGGCGATGCGGTCGTTTTTCACGATTTCACGCTTGATCGCCTGACCGAAGGCAACGGAAAAGTCATCGACCAAACGGCAGACGAACTCGCCGCGATCCCGATGAAATCAACCGTCGAGCGCATTCCAACGTTGCGGCGTTTTCTTGAAGCACTCGATAGCCGCGTACCGCTCGTGCTCGAGATCAAAAGCGCCTTCGACCATGATTTGCGGCTGACGCAGCGGACAGCCGAAGTCTTGCGCGATTATCCCGGCCCTGTGGCGGTCAAAAGTTTCGATCCTTTTATCGTGAAAGCGCTGCGTGAGCTCACGCCCGATCGTCCGCGCGGAATTGTCGGCGAACATGATTATGTCGACAAATCATGGGAAGGCTTAACGCCTGAGCGTAAGCACATCATGGCCAATCTGTTGCACTGGCCCGAGACGCGGCCGGATTTTGTATCGTGGCAGGTCAAGGACCTTGCAACCGCTGCACCGTTTCTTGCGCGGATGGGGATGGGCATCCCTGTGATGACATGGACCGTGCGCACGCCGGAACAGCGCGCTATGGCTGATCGTTGGGCGGACCAGATGGTATTTGAGGGCTTCGTGCCCTGAGAGAACACCATGCGCATCCGCGTCGTCGACACTTTACAAGAGATTGACGCGGCAGCGTGGAACGCAGCGGCGCAAGCGGCCGCACGCGCGCAGAACGCCGATGATGATAATCCGTTTGTACGCCATGAGTTTTTGCTGGCGTTGGAACAATCGGGATCAGCATCTGCACGGAGCGGATGGACGCCGTGCCATCTGATTGCCGAGAATGATCAAGGCGCTTTTCTTGGCGGTGTCGCGTGTTGGCTCAAATCACATTCGCAAGGCGAATATGTCTTCGACCACGGCTGGGCAGAAGCCTATGCGCGCGCGGGTGGTGAATATTATCCGAAGCTGCAGGTAAGTGTACCATTTACGCCCGCAACCGGGCCGCGGTTGCTCACAGGCGATGCGCAGGTGCGCGCCGCCTTGCGGCAGGGATTACGCGCGCTGCGAGGCGAGGCCGGCGCTTCATCGATCCACGCGACATTCCTACCGGAAGAGGAAGCGCAAGAATGGGCGCGCGATGGCTTTTTACACCGCACGGACCAGCAATTCCATTTTATCAATGAAGGCTATGCTGATTTTGACGCGTTTTTAGCGGCGCTCTCCTCATCGAAACGGAAAACCATTCGTCGCGAACGGCGTGATGCACTCGTCAACGGGATCACAATTGAAACCCTGACGGGTTCAGCCATGAGCGAGGCCCATTGGGATGCGTTCTTTGAGTTCTATATGGATACAGGCTCGCGCAAATGGGGACGGCCTTATCTCAATCGCCGCTTCTTTTCCCTGATTGGGGCCAGCATGGCGGACCGCATTGCGCTTGTGATGGCCAAGCGCGACGGTCGCTATATTGCGGGGGCGATCAATTTCATCGGTGCGCGGACCCTTTATGGTCGCAATTGGGGTGCGATCGAGCAGCATCCTTTTCTCCATTTTGAGGTTTGCTATTATCGCGCGATTGATTTCGCTCTCTCCCGCGGACTTGCCGTTGTGGAAGCGGGCGCGCAGGGTGAACATAAATTGCTGCGCGGCTATCGGCCCGTCACCACCCATTCCGTGCATGATCTGGCCGATCCAGCGCTTAAACGCGCGGTCGAGGATTATCTCAAACGCGAACGTGCCTATGTGGCGGCGTTGCATGATGAGTATGAAGAGCATATGCCGTTCCGCAAGGACGCCACAAACGGAGACCGGGATCCATGACCGCCTATGATGATCAAAACGTGTTTGCGAAAATCTTACGCGGCGAGTTGCCCTGCGAAAAAGTCTATGAGGACGACCATGTCCTTGCCTTCATGGACATCATGCCGCGCGCCGACGGCCATGTGCTGGTGATCCCCAAGGCGAAAGCCCGCAACATTCTCGACATCAAACCGGATGATTTGAAGAATCTGATGGTTGGCGCGCAGAAAGTCGCCCACGCCGTTAAGGCCGGAATGAAAGCAGAAGGTCTGACGATCCAGCAATTCTCCGAAAGTGCTGGCGGGCAAATCGTCTTCCATATCCACATTCACATTCTGCCACGCTGGGATGGTGTGGCGCTGCGTCCGCACACAGGTGCGATGGCACCGGTCGAGGATCTCAAAAAATTCGCAGCCCAAATCCGCGCAGGCTTCTGATGGACACTGCGTTGCGCAAGGGTCCCTCGCCGCAAGCCTATACGGCTGGGGCGATTGCATCCTTTGTGGGGTTCGCTAGTTCTTTCGCCGTTGTGGTGAAGGGGCTGCTTGCGATGGGTGCAACGCAGGCGCAGGCCACGTCGGGCCTCATTGCTGTCGGCGTCGCGATGGGCTTATGCGGTATCGTGCTTAGCTTGTTGCGAAAAATTCCCGTTAGCATTGCATGGTCGACGCCGGGCGCCGCGTTGCTCGCGAGTATGGCTGCACCGGCTGGCGGATATCCGGAAGCGGTTGGCGCGTTCATTGTTTCTGCGTTCTTGATCGTGCTTGCAGGCTCCGTCGAGAAAATTGGGCGGCTTGTTGCCTCTATTCCCGGCGCCATCGCCAATGCAATGCTGGCAGGCATTCTACTTAATCTTTGCTTTGCACCTGTGCGCGCGCTCGGGCAAATGCCACTCGCCGCCTTGGCCATTATCGTGACATGGGCGGTTGTTGGGCGTTTCAAAAAATTATGGGCAATGCCAGCCGCTTTGGT
>VERN01000014.1 GCA_018882635.1 Beijerinckiaceae bacterium
ACCCTGATGAAAGGCAGGCGAAGAAAAGCTTTGAAGATTACATCCATGAAGGCATCTACGAGGCGCTGAAAGAGATTGAAGCGATGACCGGCGAAAAGCAGGTCACAGCGATTGGCTATTGTGTTGGCGGCACACTTTTATCGGTCGCGCTGGCCGATATGGCGGCGAAGAAGGACACTCGAATCGGGAGTGCCACTTTGTTCACCACACAGGTCGATTTTACGTATGCGGGCGATCTCAAAGTCTTCGTCGATGAAGACCAAATCCGCAATCTTGAAGACCGCATGTATGCGCAAGGTTATCTTGAAGGGTCGAGCATGGCGTCAGCCTTCAACATGCTGCGCCCGAATGATTTGATCTGGCCTTATGTGGTCAATGTCTACCTCAAGGGCCAAGAGCCTTTCCCGTTCGATCTTTTGTTTTGGAATTCCGATTCAACCCGGATGCCCGCGGCTAACCATTCGTTCTATCTGCGCAATTGTTATCTCGATAATAAATTATCGAAAGGCGAGATGATCATTGGTGGTCGTCATATGGATCTGAGCAAGGTGAAGATCCCGATTTATAATCTCGCGGCACGCGAAGATCACATCGCGCCCGCCAAATCGGTGTTCCTTGGCTCATCCTTCTTCGGCGGCAATGTCACCTTTGTCTTGGCGGGCTCAGGCCATATTGCTGGCGTCGTCAATCCAGCTGATAAGCCGAAGTATCAATTCTGGACGGATGGACCACCGGTCGGCGAATTATCGGATTGGATTGCGCGCGCAGAAGAGCATCCTGGCTCTTGGTGGCCACATTGGATTCAATGGATTGAGGCGCAAGCGCCGGACAAAGTGCCTGCACGCGAACCGGGAGGCGGCCGCGCGACATTGGGCGATGCACCGGGCCAATATGTGCGCGCACGGTCTTAGCGCTCCATTCCCATCACCCTTTGATTGAGCATAAAAAAAGCGGGCCAATTGGCCCGCTTTTTATGTCAGCGGAGAACCGCCTTATTTCGTGACCTTCGGCAATGCAGCCGGAACCGTCTGCTTGGGATTATCCCAGACCCAACGGACCGATGCCGACACAATGTTGATGTTCGCCGAATTGTTGGCATAGAGGTTGTTCGCCAACGGCGCGAGACGCGGGTTGTAACCCGAATTGTTGCTGTTCATGAGAACATTGCCTGTCGTCGGCAAAATGTAGGTGTAACCAAGATCGAAGAAGATGGTTTCCGACCATTGATAACCCGTGCCGACCGAGAACCACCAACGGTTTGAGTCGGGCAGACGGGTCGAACGGTTCTGATTGTCGATCGGCGAATTTTCGTAGCCGATACCCGCGCGCACAAGCCATGCCGGATTGATGCGATATTCGCCGCCGAGCGACAGATACCAGCCATCATTGTAATGCAGCGGAATGTTCGGGATCGCTGCATTGTTACCCGTTGCTGTGTTGATGACCGCGGGGGCCTTCAAGCGGCTCCAATTGGTCCATTCGAAACCGGCGAGCGCTGTGAAATCTTGCGTCACGCGCTGACGGACGCCGACATTGATCGACTCAGGCAGCATGACGGTGCTCTTGATGAGTGAACCACCAAGCCCTTGCAGCGCACCGCTCAGATTTTCCTGAACGGCCGAGCGGTAACCGATACCGATTTCAGTGCCGTCGATCGGCTTGATCGTCGCGCCGAGCGTGTAGCCTACGCCCCAGCTATCGCCTGTCAGGCCAACAACGCTCCAGTTCGAAACCTGCGCAGCGGTGCCCGGCAGCGCGGAGGTGTATTTCGCCTTGAAATACATGATCTGCAGGCCGGCTGCGACCGAGAACATGTCGTTGATCTTGTAAGCGATGGTCGGGGTGATGTCGTTTGAGACAACGCGCGTCGTGGCGCCATAGGCGCGCCCTGGCCAGTTGGTGTTCGCCTTGGTCGTCAAGCCGTAGGGCGTGTTGAGCGAAACACCCAGCCAGAGATTGTTGTTGATTTGATAGCTCGCGTAACCAGCTGGCAGGAATGCGTCCTGGCCGATGTCGCCACCACTCCGGCTAAAAGCAGGGTTCATATAAAGCGGCGAGGAGCCAGCTTGCGTTGTCAGGCTGGCAGACGGGAAAATGCCCGTTCCGACGAGTTCAACCTGCCCGCCTTTGAAATTGGTGAGCGTGGCCGGGTTCCAGAACATCGAGCCAAGGCCAGCAGCACCCGCTGCGGCACCGGCAAAAGAGCTACCCTGACCGACAGCGCTCTGTTCGCGCAGCCCAAAAGCCCCTGCCTGCGCGGCGCTAACCCCTGCGAGAAGCGAGAGCGCTGAAACACAGGTGACCGCAATTGCCTTCAACTTCATGGCCGTTCCCCTTGCCTGAACGATTCTTTTGCCCGGATTTTGCCGGATTCTCGGTGACCATGACCTGCGCAGCCGCGAGGAGCAAGATGGGTCAGGCCGCCCGATGCAATGCTGCGGTGCAGAGTGACTTTCTTGTGACAGGGTGGGCAAGGTTCCGGTGGACGTCCCCCGATCAAGCCTTGCCGTGGGACCCATGCAACGCCAAACTCTCCCTCAATCGGGCCATTAAAGCTCGGTCGGTAAAACGGTTAGACAGGAAACTCCCATGAAATTCGTCCGTTTCGGACAGGCCGGTTCGGAAAAGCCCGGTCTTGTCGACGCTCAAGGTCATATCCGCGATCTTTCGGGTCATGTCTCCGACCTCGCAGGCGCGCATCTCGACCCGGCCAATCTCGCCCGTCTTGCCAAGGTTGACCCTGCGAGCCTCCCCCTCGTCGCTGCTGGAACCCGTCTGGGCTCCTGTGTCGCGCGGCCGGGCAATTTCATCGCGGTCGGCCTCAACTTCGCTGACCATGCGGCGGAAACGGGTGCGCCGATCCCGGCTGAGCCGATCCTGTTCAACAAGGCTCCCAATTGCGTGCAGGGCCCGAATGACGATGTGATGATCCCGAAGAATTCGCTGAAAACGGACTGGGAAGTTGAACTCGCGATCGTCATCGGCAAAACCGCCTACAATGTTGAAGAGCGTGATGCGCTCAACTACGTCGCCGGTTTCTGCGTGTGTAACGACGTCTCCGAGCGCGAATATCAAGCAGAGCGCGGCGGCCAATGGATGAAGGGCAAGGGTTGCCCCACTTTCGGACCGCTCGGCCCGTGGCTTGTGACCACCGACGAAGTCAAAGACGTGCAGAACCTGCATATGTGGCTCGACGTCAATGGCAAGCGCGTGCAGGACGGTTCAACCAAGACGATGATCTTCGGGGCCGCCTATCTCATCTCGTATATTTCGCGCTTCCTGCAACTTGATCCGGGCGATGTGATCACCACCGGGACACCTCCGGGCGTGGGCCTCGGCATGAAGCCACCCGTCTTCCTGAAGGCGGGCGACACGATGGACCTCGGCATTGAGGGCCTCGGCACGCAGCACCAGAAGGTGATCGCGTTTAAGGGATAAGCCCTTTCATTTGGATCGACGGAAAAAGCGGGCTCTCGGGCCCGCTTTTTTCTTGGTCACAGCTTTCTTGGTCACAGCTTTCTTGGTCATAGCGTGGAGGCCTCCCCCGTCCGTCGCATTGCCGGGCGCGGGCCCCTGCCCCATATTGCAGCGCAATATCGTTTGGAGGGTTCCATGAAACTGCCGCGCCAATTCTTTCGCCCGCTCGCCATTGGCGCTCCCGAACCCTATCGCGAATTGCCCCCAAGGCTCGAGCGGATGATCCATTTCGTGCCGCCTCACATCGAAAAGATGATGGCGAAGGTTCCCGAGATCGCCAAGCAGGTCGATGTCGTCCTCGGCAATCTTGAAGATGCGATCCCTGCTGATGCGAAAGAAGCGGCGCGCCAAGGTTTCATTCAGATGGCGCGTGCCACCGATTTCGGCGCGACCGGACTTTGGACGCGCATTAATTGCCTCAACTCGCCTTGGATGCTCGACGATATCACGCAGATCGTGGCTGAAGCGGGCAACAAGCTTGACGTTGTAATGCTGCCCAAGGTCGAAGGTGCGTGGGATATTCACTATCTCGATCAATTGCTGGCGCAACTTGAAGCCAAGCACAGCATCCGCAAACCCATTCTCATTCACGCCATTCTTGAAACGGCGGAAGGCGTGAAAAATGTTGCGGACATTGCCTCCGCCTCACCGCGTATGCATGGCATGAGCCTCGGCCCTGCCGATCTGGCCGCGTCGCGCGCGATGAAAACAACGCGCGTCGGTGGCGGCCATCCTGAATACAAAGTGGTTGCCGATCCGGAGGGCGATGCACCGCGCGCCGCCGCGCAACAGGATCTCTGGCATTACACGATCGCGCGCATGGTTGATGCGTGCGCATCGAATGGCATCAAGGCCTTCTATGGACCGTTCGGCGATTTCGCCGATGCTCTCGCCTGCGAAACGCAATTCCGCAATGCCTTCCTGCTTGGTTGCGCGGGTGCATGGACTTTGCATCCGAGCCAGATCGACATCGCCAAACGCGTCTTCTCGCCCGATCCGCAAGAAGTCGCCTTTGCCAAAAAGATTTTGGCGGCCATGCCCGACGGAACGGGCGCGGTCATGATCGATGGAAAAATGCAGGATGACGCGACTTGGAAGCAGGCGAAGGTGATCGTCGACCTCGCCCGTTTCGTGGCTGAAAAAGACCCATCCTTCGCGCCGGTCTACGGTTTTTAAGGGCGGCGCGCCGGGTTGTTCACCCTCCCTGAGGAGAACGGCCCGGCACGGGCGACCCTAGAATTGACAGGCTGGAAGGTGGGCCGTAGACCGAGGCTTATGAAGGAACGGCAGGCAAAATATGCCATTGGGCAAGTGGTGAAGCATCGGATCTACCCGTTTCGCGGGGTGATTTTCGATGTCGATCCGACATTCGCGAACACCGATGAATGGTACAATTCCATTCCCGAAGATGTTCGCCCGTCCAAGGACCAGCCCTTCTATCACCTCTTCGCTGAGAACGCCGAGACGGAATATATCGCCTATGTGTCAGAGCAAAATCTGCTGCCTGATACGTCGCATGAACCCGTGCGCCATCCGCAAGTGCGCGAAGTGTTCGAGCAAGATGAGCGTGGCCAATATCGGCCGAAGGATTCCGCGCTTAATTAATCGCGATTGCGCTCGGCGCGCAGTTTCGCCCAATACTCCAAACGCTTTTTAATCTCGCGTTCGAAACCACGCTCAACAGGATCGTAATAGGTTTTCCGGCCCATCGCGTCGGGAAAATAATTTTGTCCTGAAAAGGCATCCGGCTCATCATGATCATAACGATAACCGACACCATAGCCTTCCTGTTTCATCAGTTTGGTAGGCGCATTCAGAATGATTGGTGGCGGCGGCACAGAGCCATAATGCTCAGCATCGCCGCGTGCGGCTTTGTAAGCCATATAGACCGCGTTCGATTTGGGCGCGGTCGCGACATAGACCACAGCTTCGGCCAAGGCCAGCTCACCTTCAGGCGAGCCTAAAAAATCATAGGCGTCTTTGGCCGCATTACAGACGACAAGCGCTTGCGGATCGGCAAGCCCAATATCTTCAATAGCCATGCGCACAATGCGCCGCGCAAGAAACAGCGGATTTTCTCCGGCATCCAGCATGCGGGCAAGATAATATAGCGCTGCATCGGGATCTGAGCCACGGACACTTTTATGCAACGCCGAGATCAGATTGTAATGGCCATCTTCGCTTTTGTCATAGATCGGCGCGCGACGTTGAACGATATCGGACAATTTAAGTGTGTCGAAGATTTCACCCGGCCGCGCGGCACGCCAGATTTCCTCCGCAAGCGTTAGCGAGGCGCGACCGTCACCATCAGCCATACGGATCAGCGCATCGCGCGCATCCTGATCAAGCGGCAAGGGGCGGCCTTCAATCTCTTCGGCGCGCGTCAATAATTTGCCGACAGCGGCATCATCGAGGCTACGAAACGTCAACACACGGGCGCGCGATAAAAGCGCCGCGTTAAGTTCGAATGAAGGATTTTCCGTGGTTGCGCCAACCAGCGTGATGGTGCCGTCTTCCATCACCGGCAAAAACGCATCCTGTTGCGAGCGATTAAACCGATGGATCTCATCGACGAAGAGAAGCGTGCCCTGCCCGGTTGCGCGTCGCGCGCGGGCGGCCTCGAATACTTTCTTAAGATCGGCGACACCAGTGAAGATCGCCGAGACGGGTTCAAAATGCAGCGTTGTCTCATTAGCGAGCAGGCGCGCGATCGTCGTCTTGCCGGTGCCGGGCGGGCCCCAAAAAATGAGGGAGCCAAGCGAACGCGATTCAATCAATCGCGTGAGAACACCGTCGGCGCCGACAAGATGGTCCTGCCCGACAACATCGGCCAAAGTCTGCGGGCGCAATCGATCCGCGAGCGGACGCGGCGCGTCCCTATCGAGACCAGCAGCGCCAAACAGATCGGCCATCAGCCGCCCACCATCGACGTCAATTGCTGGCCACCGCGCGAGATGATCAGCTTCCAATAATAGTTACGCGGCTTTTGCGCCTTCTCGGCATCGCGCGACGTCGTCAAGGGCTCGCCATCAATCGACACGATGATATCGCCTTTTTGCAAGCCGAGTTCCGCTGCAGGCGTGTTGGGCTTCACAACACTGACGACAACACCATTATCGCCACCATCAACGGATAATTCTTCGGCCAAAGCGGGCGTCAGATTAGCAACGGTCGCGCCCGAAAGAGGCCAGCGACCTTTCAGTTCGACGGGATCGCGGGATCGCGTGTCGGGAGCGGCGATGAGCTTAATGGTGATGATTGAGCGTTTGCCGCCGCGCAGCACGTCGAGCTTCGCGTCGCCGCCGATCTGGCGCGTACCCAGTCGAAAGCCGAACGCGTCAGGGTCAGTGATCGTTTGACCATCGAAAGCGAGAATGACGTCGCCAGTTTTCAAACCGGCATCTGCGGCCGGACTTTTTGCAACAACACTTGCCACGAGCGCGCCGGTCGGACGATCAAGACCGAGGCTTTCAACGAGATCAGAGGACACATTTTGTAGGCGCGCCCCGAACCAAGGGCGACGCACCATCTGCCCGCCGGACTTTGCCGTTGCGACGACAACTTTCACCATATCAGACGGGATTGCGAAGCCGATGCCATGGCTGCCGCCCGATTGCGAGAAGATCGCGGTATTGATGCCGACGAGGCGGCCTTCCATATCGATCAGCGCGCCGCCCGAATTGCCGGGATTGATCGCTGCATCCGTCTGGATGAAGAATTGATAATCGCTGATCCCGACTTGTGTGCGTGCGAGCGCTGAGACGATGCCAGAGGTCACAGTCTGGCCGACGCCAAACGGATTACCAATCGCCAGAACGAGATCGCCCACTTCAAGCGCATCGGAATTGCCAATCGGCAAAACCGGTAGGGGCTCGTTGGTTTTAATTCGCAAAATGGTGAGGTCGGTGCGTGGATCACGCAGCACAATCTCCGCGTCAAATTCACGGCGGTCAGAGAGCGAAACCTTCACCTCGGTCATATTCTCGACGACGTGATGGTTCGTCACGATCAGGCCTGACGGATCGACGATCACGCCCGATCCGAGTGAACGTTGCACGCGCTCTTGCGGCTGCGCATCACCGCCGCCGAAGAAACGGCGGAAGAACGGATCATCCATAAAGGGATTGCGCTGCTGCTTTTCCTTGCGCGTCGCATAGACGTTGACAACGGCGGGTGACGCCTTCTGCACCAAAGGCGAGAACGAGGCTTTCACCTCGGCCTGTGTTTTGGGAACGGCGCGCGGCGTCTGCGCTATGGCGGGGGCGGACGCCGCCATCAACAAAGACAGGAAGAGTGGCCAATATTTCATAAGATCACCGCGAGTCGTTGAGGTCTGAATATAGGCGTCCCCTCGCCCTGCCAAAAGGCCCCAAGGATCGGCCCTTGTGGACGTTCGCTGAAGCCAAAGAAAAAGGCGCCTCGCGGCGCCCTCATCTCACTTCTCCGGAAGGTTGACCCGGAGGTGCAATTCGCGAAGCTGCTTATTGGTCGCTTCTGCCGGTGCTGCCATCAAGAGATCAAGCCCCTGCTGGTTCATCGGGAACAAGGCGACTTCGCGCAGATTCTGCGCGCCGCACAGCAGCATCACAATGCGGTCGATGCCGGCGGCCATGCCACCATGGGGCGGCGCGCCATATTGGAAAGCGCGATACATGCCGCCGAAACGCTCGACGACCGTTTCCTCGCCATAACCGGCAATTTCGAACGCCTTCACCATCGCCTCGGGGCGATGGTTGCGAATGCCACCCGACGCGATTTCGAAACCGTTGCAGGCGATATCATATTGGAACGCCTTGATGGTGAGCGGATCCTGCGTCTGCATGGCTTCCAGCCCGCCTTGGGGCATCGAGAACGGGTTGTGAGAGAAATCGACTTTCTTCTCGTCCTCATTCCATTCGAACATCGGGAAGTCGACGATCCACGCAAGCTCGTAACGGTTTTCATCGACGAGGTTGAGATCAAAGCCGACCTTGTTGCGCGCATTGCCCGCAAACTTGACGAACTTGTCCGGATCGCCCGCGACGAAGAACGCGGCATCGCCATCCTTCAGATTCAACTGCGCACGGATCGCTTCGGTGCGCTCAGGCCCGATATTATTGGCAATCGGGCCAGCCCCTGCGCCCTCGCGCCACATCACATAGCCAAGGCCTGGCTGGCCTTCGCCCTGCGCCCATGAATTCATGCGGTCGCAGAAGGCGCGCGAACCACCGGTCGGTGCCGGAATGGCCCAGACCTGATTTTTGGATTCTTCGAGCAAGCGCGCAAAGACTTTGAAATTCGATCCGCGGAAATGCTCTGACACATCCTGCATTACGAGCGGGTTGCGCAGATCCGGCTTGTCCGAACCATATTTGCGCATCGCTTCAGCATAGGGAATGCGCGGCCAAGGCGACGGTGTAACCGCTGCACCCTTGCCAAATTCACGGAACACGCCGCCGATGACCGGCTCGACCGCCGCAAACACATCTTCCTGCGTGACGAAGCTCATTTCCAAATCGAGTTGGTAGAACTCGCCGGGCAGACGGTCGGCACGCGGATCTTCGTCACGGAAGCAGGGCGCAATCTGGAAGTAGCGGTCGAAGCCCGCCATCATCAAGAGCTGCTTATATTGCTGCGGGGCCTGCGGCAGGGCGTAGAACTTGCCGGGATGCAGGCGCGACGGCACGAGGAAGTCGCGCGCGCCTTCCGGTGATGACGCTGTCAGAATCGGCGTCTGGAATTCGTTAAAGCCCTGCCCCTTCATGCCCTGACGCAGCCAATCGATGACGGCAACGCGCGTCATGATGTTGTTGTGCAGCGTCTCGCGGCGCAGATCGAGGAAGCGGTATTTAAGGCGGGTCTCTTCCGGGAAGGGCTGGTCGCCAAAGACCTGCAAAGGCAATTCGGCAGCAGGGCCCAACACTTCAAGGTCGGTGACGAAGATCTCGATCTGGCCGGTCGATAGGTCAGTATTGGCTGTGCCTTCGGGGCGCTGGCGGACCTTACCATCAACACGGACGACCCATTCAGCACGCAGCTTCTCGGCATCGCGGAAGGCTGGGGAATCGGGATCAACGACGCATTGGGTCATGCCGTAATGGTCGCGCAGGTCGATAAAGAGCACGCCGCCATGGTCGCGGATGCGGTGGCACCAGCCGGACAGGCGAACGTCGCTGCCGATATCGGTCTCGCGGAGCGCGCCGCAGGTATGGGACCGGTAGCGATGCATGGCTTCTCTCTTCCTGATTTGGTCGTAATGGGCGGGAGAACGCATAGGGGCCAAGCTCCCGCAAGGCAAGCCGGAACGGGCCTACTCATCCCTTTGGGGCTTAAAAAGGGGCATCTCAACCCTTCCCCTGCCCGGCTCCTACCGCTAAAGCAGTCGGCCATGCCCATGATCACGTCCAATGCGGCCCTCACCGAAGCCTGCACCAGCCTCGCCCGTCACCCCTTCGTGACCGTCGACACTGAGTTCATGCGAGAGAGCACCTATTACCCAAAGCTCTGCCTGATCCAGATCGCGAGCCCGGATGCGGTGCATCTGATTGATCCGCTGGCTGAAGGCCTCGACCTCGCTCCCTTCCTCACCTTGATGCGCAATGAAAAGGTGGTGAAGGTTTTCCATTCCGGGCGGCAGGATCTCGAAATCCTATGGCATATGGACAAATGCATTCCGAACCCGGTTTTTGACACGCAAGTCGCGGCCATGGTGTGTGGCTATGGCGACAGCGTGTCTTACGAACAATTGGCGCATGATCTTGCTAAGGCGAAGATCGACAAATCCTCACGCTTTACAGATTGGTCGCGTCGTCCCTTGTCCGACGCGCAACTTGTTTATGCGACATCGGATGTGACGCATCTGCGTGACGTCTATAAAGCCTTGGCTGGCAAGCTTGCCGAGACAGGCCGAACGCATTGGTTGGAAGATGAAATGGCGATCCTGACATCGCCGTCGACCTATGATCTCAAGCCGCAGGACGCGTGGATGCGTTTGCGCGGCCGCGTGCGCAAACCCAAAGAGCTCGCCATTCTGATCGAATTAGCCGCTTGGCGCGAAGTTGAAGCGCGCAACCGGGATGTACCACGTAGCCGTGTGCTGAAAGATGATGCCGTCATCGACGTCGCGACGTCAGCGCCGCGGAGTGTCGAGGCGTTGGGGCAGTTGCGCTCAATCCCGTCAGGTTTTGAGCGGTCGCGTGCAGGCGGCGACATCATCGCCGCCGTTGAGCGTGGACTTGGACGGGACCTCAAGGCCCTGCCCGCCAATGAGCGCAATGGTCGGAAGAATTTCAATCCGGCAACCGTCGAGCTGCTCAAGGTGCTTTTAAAAATGACCTGTGAAGCCGAAGGCGTCGCCGCGAAAGTCATTGCCAGTGTTGATGACCTTGAATCCATTGCCGAGAGCGATAGCGCCGATGTGCCCGCGCTGACCGGTTGGCGACGGGAATTATTCGGTGACCGCGCCTTGGCGCTGAAACATGGCAAGCTGGCGCTTGCGATGCGCGAGGGCAAGGTTGTGGCTTTTCCGGCTTGAGCGATCAGCCGCAAACCTGATCACCCTTTTTCAATTTCGTCCGGACTATCCGATCACGAAATGCGGCGTGCGGCCAACAATGCGCGCCAAAGCAGCCAGCCGCTTAAATAAGCGATCGCTTGCGAGTGGCGCATCCTGTGCTGAAAGCCCCAATTCCAAACGCCGTTCGCGGCAGACCAAAGGTATACGCGGCAACACGCCTGGCATTGCGGCTGTGATGAGATAAGCGACGCGCATCAATCCAGCGAGAATACGTGCGCGATCGATCATGCGTGCAGAACACAATTCACGCAGGCGCGGGCTCACCTGATCATCATTCAAACCGAGATGGCGATAGGCCACAGCCAAAGCGAGAAAAGCGCGGCCGGGATGATCGACGCCGATAAACCCGGCATTGGCGATGATGTTAAAGCTCTGTTCGCCGCGATAATCGGGATGCGCGCGCCAGCCAATATCGGCGACAAGGCATGCCGCGTGCCGCAATCGCTTTTCTTCTGGCGTTTCGGTCAGGCCCGAGCTTTTCATGAACGCATCGGTCCATGCCATCAATTCCTCACCATGCGCCGGGGCTCGTGAGCGCAGAATGTTGAGATCGTTCGCCGCCACTAACAAAGGATCAAGGCCGCGCTGCGACTTATCGAGCATTTCGTATAACAGACCTTCACGCACGCCGAGCGCAGAGATCACAATGTCTTTGGGCGCGGAGGTCTTGATGATCTCTTCGAGTAGCATCGCGCCATAGTTCAACAAAGGGCGACGCGACGTCGACACCGCTTCAATTGAATCAAGCGTGTCCGGTTCGACGCGTTCCACCAGCGCGGCGAAATCGGCGGCATCCTCGGCAGAAATCACATAATTATGCATCACCTGCAGCGGATAGCCGCGCTGGCGCATATGCAGCCGCGCGAGCGCGCGCCATGTGCCGCCAATCGCATAAAAGCTGCGCCCCGCCAGCGCCTTTAATTGCGGGAGGCCGACAAGGCCCTCAAGGATGATCTTGCGCGCTTTGCGGATCGAACCATCCGATCGATCTTGAAGAGAGAGCGCACCGAGTGGCAGCGTGACGCCACGGCCAAGCCGATCCCCTTTGACATCAATTAATTCGAGTGAACCGCCGCCAAGATCTCCCGCAACGCCATCGGGTTTGTAGATGCCCGAGACGACACCCCAAGCCGTCAACTCGGCCTCGCGCTTGCCCGAAATCAGATCGGGGAAAATGCCCGTCACATCGGCACAGCGTGCGAGAAAATCTGGACCATTGGTCGCGTCACGCGCTGCCGCCGTCGCAATCACCTTGACGAGCTTGATGCCCATCGTGTCGACAAGCACGCGAAAACGCGCCAAAGCGGCGAGCGCTTTTGTCATGGCCTCGTCGGACAGCCGCCCTGTCGTCAGCACTTTTTTGCCGAGGCCGCACATGACCTTTTCATTGAAGATCGGCGTCGGCGAACGCGACAGGCCTTCATAGGCAACAAGGCGGACGGAGTTCGACCCAATATCGATAATCGCAATCGGCTCGCCATAAGACAGCCGCCCCTGCGCCACGATGCTCATGCCACCCATGCTCCCTGCGTCACCGCGCGGCTATTTGCCCGATTTCTCGCCGCCAAGCAATTTCGGGCTCGATGATCGCAAGGATTTTCCACGGCCGGACAGGCTCGGATTGGTCATAAAATAGCGATGCGCGTTAAACGGCTCCTCACCCGGTGCGGGCACAATACGGGTCGAGGTGCCATCCGGCTCAACGCGCCAACTCTGCTCATTGTCGAGCAAATTGGCCATCATGACCTGATTGAGCACCTGCTCGTGCACGGTGGGGTTGAGGATTGGCAGGAGCGCCTCAACGCGGCGATCAAGGTTGCGTGACATTAAATCGGCCGACGAAATATAAACCGCCGCTTTCGGATGCGGGAGGCCGACGCCATTGCCAAAGGCATAAATACGCGTGTGCTCGAGAAAGCGTCCGACGATGGATTTAACACGAATATTTTCGGATAAGCCGGGCACGCCCGGTCTCAAGCAGCAAATACCACGCACCACCAGATCAACCTCGACACCGGCTTGGCTTGCGCGATAAAGCGCATCAATGATCATGGGATCAACTAGCGCATTGCACTTGGCCCAGATCTGCGCCGGTCGGTCGGCCTTTTTATGCGCAATTTCCTGCTCAATATGATCGAGCAACCGCTTCTTCAGCGTCAGCGGTGAAACCGCCATGCGCTCCAATTCAGCAGGTTCAGCATAGCCGGTGATGAAGTTGAAGATCCGACCGACATCGCGCGCGATCACGGGATCAGCGGTAAAGAACGAGAGGTCGGTATAGATGCGCGCCGTGATGGGGTGATAATTGCCTGTCCCCACATGGCAATATGTTACGAGTGAACCGGACTCCCGTCGCACGACCATTGATAGTTTCGCATGCGTCTTCAGTTCAATGAACCCGAACACGACCTGTGCGCCCGCGCGCTCAAGGTCTCGCGCCCAGCGTATATTCGCTTCTTCATCGAAGCGCGCTTTTAACTCAACAAGCGCGGTGACGGATTTCCCGGCCTCTGCCGCCTCAGCGAGCGCTTTCACGATCGGGCTATCGGATGAGGTGCGATAAAGTGTTTGCTTAATCGCCACGACATTCGGATCACGCGCTGCCTGATTCAAAAACTGAACCACGACGTCGAAGCTTTCATAAGGATGCTGGACGATCATGTCCTTCTGCCGGATGGCAGCGAAGCAATCCCCGCCCAAATCGCGAATGCGTTCGGGAAAGCGTGCATTGTAGGGCGTGAATTTCAGGTCGGGGCGATCAAGCCCGACGAGCTGCGATAAATCATTCAGCGCCAGCATGCCGGTCGTGGCGAACACTTCGTCCGGAGCCAGTTCAAATTCGTCGAGGACGAATTGCCGCAAATTTTCCGGCATCGTGGCTTCAAGCTCAAGCCGAATGACCGAACCGCGACGGCGACGTTTCAGCGCGGTCTCGAACAACCGCACAAGATCTTCCGCCTCTTCTTCGACTTCGATATCGCTGTCACGAATGACGCGGAAACAGCCCAGCCCACGGATCGTATAGCCCGGGAATAGTTTTCCCGCGAACATCGCGATCAACACTTCAAGCGCAATGAATCGGCTTGCACCTGTTTCAGCAAGATCAGGAATGCGCACGAACCGATCAATGCGGTTGGGCACGCGCACCAAGGCATTTAATGCGCGGCCGTCTGACGCACGGAACAATGATAAGGCGATCGAAAAACCGAGATTGGGGATGAACGGAAACGGATGGGCCGGGTCAATCGCAAGCGGCGTTAAAACGGGGAAGACGTGAAACAGGAAATAATCTTCGAGCCAGCGCCGCTCTGCTGCAGTCACATGTTCGGGATCGATCAGAACAATGCCATTTTCGACGAGAACATCGCGCAATTCGCGCCAATGGCGTTGCTGATCGGCCGACAAGCGGGCGACCTCTTCACCAATCACCTGCAATTGTTCAGCTGGGCTACGGCCATCTTGCGAGGGAACGTCAACGCCTTGGCGCACCTGCCCGCGCAGGCCCGCGACGCGCACCATAAAGAATTCGTCGAGGTTATTGGCTGAAATCGAAAGGAAACGGAGTTGCTCGAGCAGCGGATGATGGCGGTTTCCGGCCTCTTCCAAAACGCGGCGGTTAAATTGCAGCCAAGACAATTCGCGATTGATGAAGCGCTCGGGGCTGACCATCAAACGCGCCAGTTCCTGCGCGCGGACACGCTCAGCCTCAAGCCCCGCCGCAGCGGCGCTCGCCTTGGCGCGCGGGCGGGCGGTTTTCTTCTTCACGCCGGCATCCTTCTGGCCCTCTTCGAGGCCGGGTCCATTATTGTCCATTCCGCACTCCGGCGACCGCCTGACGCAAACCGCCAGCATACGAAGCCATGGTCGATGACAATGGCATGACAGGCAAGAGCTCTCATCTTTCCCCGGTGCGCATCACTTCGGCTGCGAGCGCCCGATTGACGCGACGCCCCCGGGCAAGCGCTTCATGATCGAGCTTTTCGACAATGGCCCGCATTGCCGGGACCGATCGTTCGACCCGGGTCCTCAGGAACTCGACAAGGGCGGTGTCGACGACGATCTGCCGCTCGAGGAAGAATTTGACGAGAATGGCACCCAAAAGGGCATCATCGGGCGTCTCGAGCGCAACATGGGGTGCAAGCCGCAGGCGGGAGAGGAGATCGGGCGTCTTCAGCCCCCAAAGATCGGGCGCCGTCCGGGCCGTCATCAGGACAGGTGTTCCAGACCGTCGCACAGCGTTCAGGAGATGGAACATCGCGCTCTCTTTAAGGTCGGCGCGATCCGCATCCTCAATCAAGAGCGCTGGCAGGCCCGCGAGCGTTTCAGGATCTTTTTCATGCAACAAGGCGGGGGTGACCCGCGTCGCGTGCGCGCGCGCCGCCCAGATCGCCGCCAAATGCGTCTTGCCGGTTCCGGCAGGCCCCGTCAGCACTTGCACTTTTTCTGCCCAATCGGGCCATGCCTCGATCATGGCGAAGGCCGCCTCGTTGGATGAGCCAACAAGGAAATCTTCGAGGTCGAGGCGCTCTTCGACAGGAAGCGCCAGCGCAAGCTGACGCGGTTTATCCGCCGCCATTTCAGGAATCCGATTTCGGCGCAGGCAGTTTCAGCTGCGTACCGAGATAGAGCGGGCTTTGCATATAACGCGACAGCGCGAAGCGGCTCAGCACACCAATCGTTGCCGCAATCGGCACAGCAATCAGCAATCCGACAAAGCCAAACACGCTGCTGGCGGCCAACAGGGCAAACATGAGCCAGACCGGATGCAGGCCCACCGCATCACCCACCAATTTCGGCGACAGAATATTACCTTCGAGAAATTGGCCCGAGAAGAACACGCACAAGACAAAGATAATATGGAAGTAGTCCGGCCAGAACTGACTGATCGCAACACCGGCTGCGAGGAAAAGTCCTGTGAGCGAGCCGACATAGGGAATAACTGTCAACACGCCTGCAATCACGCCAATCAGCACGCCATAATTCAGGCCCGCCAATGTAAGGCCAACGGCATACCATGTGCCGAGAAACAGGCAGACCATCGCCTGCCCGCGAATAAAGCCGCCAATCGCGCGATCAATCTGCCGCGCTAGCATGCGCACTGTCTCGCGATGTTGCGGCGGCACGAATGTGTCGATGGCCGCGATCATGCGATCCCAATCAACAAGCATGTAGAAGGCCACAACGGGGGCAACGACAAGCAGCGACACAGCATCGACAATCGTTTGACCGCCCGAGATCAGCGAGCTGAACATGTCACCCGCCAGTGATGATAATTTACCGATGAGCGGACCAATTGTGTCCTGCAATTGCGCTGGCTGCACTTGATGATCGAACCGCGCCATCAAAGGCTCAATGCGTGCCTGAATGATTTCACGCGCCGAGCCGAGAAAATGCGGCAAGCGCGTGATGAAATCACCGAGCTGCGTGAAAAGCCGCGGCAGAATGACAATGCCGAGCACGATTGTGAGAACAAGAACCAAAACGAGAATGAGCAAGCTCGCCACAAGGCGGCTCAAGCCCAATTTCTGCAAACGGTCAGCGATAGGATCAAGCAGATAGGCCAGCGTGAACCCGGCGACAAAGGGCAGAAGCGCGGAGCTGAAAAGATAAACGAACAGGCTGAGAAGCAGCGCTGCGCCCAACCAGAAGGCCGTCTGAATCCCGATCCCCGGCATCGCCTTGCGCCCCGTTCAGTTCATCATGTGGTCAAGCCACTGGGCGAGATAGGCGGCGGCCGAGGCTGCCGTCAAGGCAGCCACGCCATAGCTCAGCGGCGAGACCCATCCGGTCAGCGCGAGTTCGAAAGCGGCAGCCCCAAGGATGAGGGCCGCAAAAGCGATCTGGGCTGTGGTGTTGAGCTTGGACAGAAAGAGCGGCCGGATCGGCACCGGGCGGTCGAGCACCCAGGAGAGCACAATCGCGCCCACAATCATGATGTCGCGCGAGACCACCATGATGGCGAGCCATGACGGGATTACGCCGATGATGGCGAGCGTCACATAAATCGAGACAAGGAGCGCCTTATCGGCGATGGCGTCGAGATAAGCGCCCAGATCACTCCGGAGGTTGAAGCGGCGCGCGACAAACCCATCGACAGCATCGGAGATCCCGGCCAGAACGAAGGCGAAAAAGGCCAAATCCCAGTCTTTCTGGACGATCATCGCCACCACAAAGGGGACGAGGACAAGCCGCCCAATGGTGATGAGGTTCGGGATCATCGAGATCAAGATGGGTGGCTCCTTCCCTTGCGCAACGAGAAATATGACCATAAGGCCCGGATCGAACTCGGGAAAGTCAGGGATGACGAGGATTTGGGCGGGTTTGAGGCTTGCCACCAGCCATCCCGGCCTTTATCGCGACCGCAAGACCATTGGCTGGGAGCCTCCCCATGGCGGACACACCGCGCAACGGACTGACCTATGCGGATGCAGGCGTCGATATCGATGCCGGGAATGCGATGGTCGACGCGATCAAGCCCCTCGTGCAGGCGACCGCCCGGCCGGGCGCAGACGCCATCATCGGCGGGTTCGGTGGGCTGTTCGATCTGAAAGCCGCCGGGTTTAAAGATCCAGTTCTCGTGGCTGCCAATGATGGCGTTGGCACCAAAGTGATGATCGCAATCGAAGCGGGACGGCACGAAACCATTGGCATCGATCTCGTCGCGATGAGCGTGAACGATCTGATCGTGCAGGGGGCCGAACCATTATTCTTCCTTGATTATTTTGCGACCGGAAAACTTGAACCCCATGTCGGCGCAGAAGTCGTCAAGGGCATTGCGAAGGGTTGCAAGGAATCGGGCTGCGCCTTGATCGGCGGCGAGACGGCAGAAATGCCCGGTCTTTATAAAAAAGGTGACTATGACCTCGCAGGCTTCGCCGTTGGCGCAGCCGAACGTGGCACACTCTTGCCGCGCCCTGATGTGAAAGCGGGCGATATCTTGCTCGGACTGCCCTCGTCGGGCGTTCACTCCAATGGCTATTCGCTGGTGCGCCGCATTGTCGAGCGCAGCGGTCTCACCTATGCGTCGCCCTGCCCCTTCGCAGGCGGTCAATCGCTCGGCGAAGCGCTGCTTGAGCCAACGCGCCTTTATGTGAAGCCGATCCTCTCGGCACTTAAAGCAACGCAAGGCATCAAAGCGTTGGCGCACATCACCGGCGGCGGTTTCATCGACAATATTCCGCGCGTCTTGCCTGATGGCGTCGCCGCGCATTTGAACCTTGACGCTATCAAGGTGCCAGCGGTGTTTGGTTGGCTCGCCAAAGAAGGCGGCGTGGCGCAAGATGAAATGCTGCGCACATTTAATTGCGGCATCGGCATGGTCGTCGTGGTTGACCCGGCGCAGGAAAAAGCGGTGAGCGACGCATTCATCGCAGCAGGCGAACATCCGGTGCGTGTCGGCGCATTGCGTACGCAGAGCGGCGAGGCGCGTGTGACACATCAAGGGCAATTGGCGCTTTAAGATGAAACCGCGCATCGGCATTTTGATTTCGGGGCGCGGTTCCAACATGGCCGCGATTGTCGCGGCGGCGCAAGATCCTTCCTATCCCGCGACCATTGCTTGCGTGATTTCAAATCGTCCGGATGCGAAGGGTCTCGAAACAGCGGCTGCGAACGGCATCCCGGCTTTGTGTGTCGATCACAAGCACTTCCCGTCGCGCGAAGAATTCGAAGATGAACTCAACCGACAGCTTGACGACCGCGATGTCGATTTCGTCGTGTTGGCTGGTTTCATGCGGGTTCTGACGGAGCGCTTCATCGGCCGTTGGGATGGCAAGCTCGTGAATATCCATCCGTCACTCCTGCCATCTTATCGTGGGCTGCATACGCATGAGCGGGCGCTGAGCGATGGGGTGAAGCTGCATGGCTGCACCGTCCATTTCGTCGTGCCGGAACTCGATGCAGGGCCGATCATTGCGCAGGGCGCTGTCCGCGTCCGTCCGTCCGATACACCCGAGACCCTCGCGGCGCGGGTGCTGGCCGTTGAAAACACCCTCTATCCGCGCGTTGTGGCGGGGTTAGCCTCTGGTCACATCGTTTTGGCGGGGGATCAGGTGATTATTGACGGGCCTGCGGCAGAAGGCGCGCTGATTTCACTGGCCTGAGCGCTTGTGAGCACTCCCGGCCTTGGCTATAAGCCCGCCAACATCATCCCAAACAAAAAGAGAGCACAATGGCCATTCAGCGCACCTTCTCGATCATCAAGCCCGACGCCACCGAGCGGAACCTGACCGGCGCGGTCAACGCCGTGATCGAAAAGGCGGGCCTGCGTATCGTCGCGCAGAAGCGTATTCACATGACCCGCCAGCAGGCCGAGACCTTCTACGCCGTCCACAAAGAACGCCCCTTCTTCGGCGAACTGGTCGATTTCATGATCTCGGCTCCGGTTGTGGTGCAGGTTCTCGAAGGCGAGAACGCAATCGCGAAATATCGCGACGTGATGGGCGCCACTAACCCGGCCAATGCCGCTGAAGGCACGATCCGTAAGCTGTTCGCCAAGTCGGTCGGTGAGAACTCGGTGCATGGTTCGGACGCTCCGGAAACGGCTGCGATCGAAATTGCCCAGTTCTTCGCAGGCAATGAAATCGTCGGCTAACGCATTGCAGTTTTGAATTGAAAGCCCTCGCGGACACGCGGGGGCTTTTTTCGTTACCCCATCCGCCCCCTCCCCAAAGCGACCTAGCACGGATAAGCTATCGCAATCCGCCTGAGGTTTGCTGCCATGAACGCCCCCGCTTCCGTCAAACGCCTGAATTCGACCTGTCCGCATGATTGCCCGTCGGCCTGTGCAATCGAGGTCGAGGTGATCGATGGCACGAGCATTGGCCGCGTCTACGGCGCGAAGGATCAGACCTATACGGCTGGTGTCATCTGCGCGAAGGTCGCGCGCTATTCCGAACGCATTCATCATCCCGACCGCCTGCTGTATCCGATGAAACGCAGCGGCTCGAAGGGCTCGGGACAATTCACGCGCATTTCGTGGGATGAGGCGCTCAGTGAAATCGTGACACGCTTCAACGCGATTGAAGCCAAGCACGGTTCCGAAGCGATCTGGCCTTATTATTATGCCGGGACAATGGGGCTTGTGATGCGCGACGGCATCAACCGTCTGCGCCATGCAAAAAAATATTCAGGCTTCTTCTCGACCATCTGCATCAATCTCGCGTGGCCCGGCTACATTGCGGGCACGGGCAAGCTCGCGGGTCCTGATCCGCGCGAAATGGCCAAGGCCGATTGCGTTGTGATCTGGGGCACGAATGCGGTCTCAACCCAAGTCAATGTGATGACTCATGCCGTGCGCGCTCGCAAAGAGCGGGGGGCGAAGATCGTCGCAATCGACATTTATCGCAATGGCACGATTGAGCAGGCCGATATCGGGCTTGTTTTGAAACCCGGCACCGATGGTGCGCTTGCGTGTGCTGTGATGCATGTGCTGTTCCGTGACAATCTGGCCGACCGTGCCTTTCTCAAACAATTCTCCGATCATCCGGATGAATTGGAAGCTCATCTGAAAACGCGCACACCGGAATGGGCGGCGGCGATCACGGGGCTCACCGTCAAAGAGATCGAGGATTTCGCGCATCTCGTCGGAACGACGAAGAAAACCTATTTCCGACTTGGCTACGGCTTTTCGCGCCAGCGCAATGGTTCGGTAAATATGCATGCAGCTGCGTCGATCGCTACGGTGACGGGCGCGTGGCAATATGAAGGCGGCGGCGCATTTCATAACAATGGCGGTATTTTCAAGCGTGACAAACGTCTGATCGAAGGGCTCGATTTCGTCGACCCTTCCATTCGCAAATTGGATCAATCGAAAATCGGTCGTGTCCTTACTGGTGATGCTGAGGCTTTATTCAACGGCCCGCCAGTCAAAGCGCTCTTTATCCAGAATACAAATCCAGTGAATGTCGCGCCCGAACAGCGGCTGGTACGGGACGGTTTCGCGCGCGAGGATCTTTTCACCGTCGTGCATGAGCAATTCATGACCGAGACGGCGCAGATGGCGGACATTGTGCTGCCCGCGACAATGTTCATGGAACATGATGATTTTTACTATGGCGGCGGCCATCAATATGTCAGCCTCGGGCCGAAGCTGATCGACCCGCCCGGCGAATGCCGTTCCAACCATGATGTGATTTGTGAACTGGCTGAACGGCTTGGCGTCGGCGATTTGCCCGGATTCCGCATGAGCCCGCGCGAGCATATCGATGCCGGTGTGAAACCGGCGGGACAATCCTTTGCTGAACTCGAAATGAAAAAATTCATCGATTGTCAGCCGGACTTTGAAGTCGCGCATTATCGCCATGGCTTTGCGTGGCCCGATGGCAAATTCCGCTTCAAGCCCGATTGGGCAAATGTGCCCTTTGCCAATAATGGTCCGATGGGTCCGTTCGACCATTTGCCCTCGCTGCCGGATTATTGGCCCGTGATCGAGGAAGCGACGGAGGCATATCCGTTCCGGCTCGCGACGTCTCCAGCGCGCAGCTTCCTCAATTCGACCTTCACCGAAACGCCATCATCCAAAGCGCGCGAAGTGCGTCCCTCGGTGATGATCCATCCTCAGGATGCAGCTGCGAAGGGCATTGCGGAGGGTGATCTTGTTCGGCTCACGAATGCGCGCGGCAGTGTGCGGCTCCACGCGGTGCTGTTTGATGGCGTCAAACGCGGGGTCCTGATCGCCGAGGGCATCTGGCCCAACGCCGCTCACGTGGATGGTGAGGGAATCAACGTCCTGACCGGGGCTGATTCCCCGGCCCCCTTCGGTGGGGCCGCCTTCCATGACAATCGGGTGGCGTTGACCAAAGCCTAAAACAGGGCTTGCCTTGATGGCATCGCTCACGCATTTAAGGCCCTCTGCTTCTATGGGGGTCGTGATGAAAACGGTTCTGGCTCTGGTTCTTTCGCTTGGTTTAACGCAGGCAGCGCTCGCGGGCGCCAGCTCGTCCAATGTGCCGACCGCACCCGATCCTGCCGTGAAGACCATGAACCGCGCCGGCATCCAGCAGCGCGCTCTCCAAGGCTGCGTGGTCCAACAGACCAAGCTCGCCTCCGTGCCAGCCGAAGCCATTGATAAGGGCTGCGCCTGCTATGCGGGGCGAACCGTACAGCGGATGTCGAACAAGGAAGTCGATGCGTTCCGCCAGACCGGCTATTTCAACGACGAGACGCGCGAACGTGCGCTCAAGGCGCTGGACGCATGCGGTCTGAAGCGTCCCTCGTAATGCGGAGGGGCCGCACTTCGTCGGCCTCAAGTCCCCCTTGATCCCCTCGGCCATCTCGGCCACAAGCGGGCATGCTTCACATCAACGACCTCACCTACCGGCTCGGGCCGCGCCTTCTCTTCGACAAGGCGACGGTTGCCATCCCTGATGGCGCGCGGGTTGGTTTTGTGGGGCGGAACGGCACGGGCAAGACCACCCTCTTCCGCCTAATCCGCGGTGAAATCGGATCGGAAGGCGGCTCAATCACCGTCGGCAAAGGTTTGCGGATTGGTTCGGTGGCGCAGGAAGCGCCCGCCGGACCTGAGACTCTGCTCGACGTCGTCCTCGCCGCCGACACGGAACGCGCGCACCTTCTCGCAGAAGCGGAGACCGCGACGGACCCTCATCGGATCGCCGAAATCCAGACACGGCTCGCTGACATTGGCGCGCATGCCGCGCCCGCCCGTGCAGCCGCCATTCTGCACGGCCTCGGCTTCGATGCGGAGGCCCAAGCGCGGCCCTGTTCCTCCTTCTCGGGCGGCTGGCGCATGCGCGTCGCGCTCGCTGCGATCTTATTCTCAGAACCCGATCTGCTGCTGCTCGACGAGCCGACGAACTATCTCGACCTCGAAGGCACGCTTTGGTTGATGGATTATCTGGCGCGGTATCCGCACACGCTCATCATCATCAGCCATGATCGCGACCTGTTGAACCAATCGGTCGACCAGATCCTGCATCTCGATCAAGGCAAGTTGAAACTCTGGGGCGGTGCTTATGACCGTTTCGAGCGCCTGCGTGCGGAAGAGCAAGCGCTGCAACTGAAGATGAAAAAGAAGCAGGAAGACGAGCGCCGTCACCTGCAATCCTTCATCGACCGGTTCAAAGCCAAAGCGACGAAAGCGCGGCAGGCGCAGTCCCGCGTCAAGCGGCTTGAGAAAATGCAGATCATCGCTGCCCCGATTGATAGCGAGGTCTTGCCATTCCACTTCCCCTCGCCTGAGCGTCCGCTTGCGCCGCCGATCATCGCAATGGAAGGGGCGAGCGCAGGTTATGGTGAGACGACGGTTCTCTCGAAACTCGATCTTGTTATCGCCGATGATGATCGCATCGGCCTGCTCGGTTCCAATGGCAATGGCAAATCTACTTTTGCCAAATTGGTGGCCGGCAAGCTTGACGCGATGGGCGGCGCCGTCAGGCGCTCGTCGAAATTAAAGGTCGGTTATTTCGCGCAGCACCAGCTTGATGAGCTTAATCCGCAAGCGACCCCGGTGGCCCATGTGCGTGAATTGATGCCCGATGCCACGGAAGCGCAAGTGCGCTCCCGCGCGGCGCAGATGGGCTTTCCAGCCAACAAAGCCGACACACCCGTGTCCAATCTGTCAGGCGGCGAAAAAGCCCGTTTGATGATGGGGCTCGCCGCCTTTCACGCGCCGCATCTGCTCATTCTCGATGAGCCGACCAACCATCTCGACATTGATAGCCGCACCGCCTTGATGGAAGCGATCAATGATTATGAAGGCGCCGTCATCCTCATCTCGCATGATCGGTTCCTGCTCGAAGCATGCGCGGATAGGTTGTGGCTTGTCGGCGATGGTCGGGTGAAACCGTTCGACGATGACCTCGATGCCTATCGCTCTTATGTGCTGGATGGTGAGTCCGCTCAAGCCTCTAGCGGCAAATCTTCGAAAACTGATTCCGCGCCTTCACAGGCTGAATCACGTCGCGCTGCGGTTGAAAAACGGCAGGCGCTGGCCCCGCTGAAAAAGAGAATCGAAGCGGCTGAGCAGAAGATGGAAAAACTCAGTACCTTGCTCGCCCGCGTCGATGAAGCGCTGCAAGCACCCGACGCGTTTTTGAAAGATCCGGCAAAGGCGGCACAATTGTCGGGGCAACGGGCCGAGCTTGAGAAAACCCTTATGGGTGTTGAGGAAGAATGGCTCGCTTTGTCAGCCGAATATGATTCAGCCTTGTGAGCGCCCGCGCATAACGGCCCGCCAGCCAAGAAATCCTGCCATGACCAGCGCCATCAGCGCTAAAGCCTGCAATGCTCCGCCATAACCAAACAAGGCGACAAGGCCGGTAATCGGCAAGGGCATCCACAAGAGGCCAATGTTGAACATGGCATTGAACAGCGCCTGTGGCCCGGCACGCTCAGACGCATTCAACCCTTCGCTCACCCATGCCGACAAAACCGGATAGACGACCGAATAACCTGATCCAAAGAGGATCCCGCATGCCGCGACCGCGAGCGGCTGTTGCACGACAACGAGCGTGAAATAGGCCGCCGCCATCACGACCATGCCGCAGCCGACAACCGCACGGGGATCGAGCCGTTGAAACAGGCCCAGCCCGATGAAACGGGTTGAGAAAATGCCAATCGTCATGGCCACGAAATACCAAGCGATCGAGACGCCTTTCGCGTGCAGGAAGGGCGCCATATAGGCCGCGAGAAATCCGAACAAGGATCCGGCGACAAACACGGTCACCATCGGAATGCGGCGTGACGGAGAAAATGCGGCCCCCAATGCAAGCCCGTGGGCCGCCGGCGGCTTGGCCAGCGGACGCATAAAAAAGAGGATCACCGCACCCGCCATGGCGGGAACAGCGCCGAGCGTGAACATGAAACGCGCCCCGCCATGGCCGAGCACGAATTCCGCAAAAGGCGGCCCGACTGCCTGCGCGAGTGGCGCCATTGATGAGAACAGGCCAAGCAAATAGACGAACCGTGCCCCGGTGATGCGGCTTTGCGCATAAGTGAACAAGGGCGCAAACATCAGGCCGTAACCGATGCCCCATGTCAGGCGTGACAGTAAGGCGGGCCAAAACGAGTCGCCCGTAACAGCGAGGCTCATGAAAGCGAGCGTCATGATCACGGTGCCCCAGCGTGCCGAGCCGAGGCTGCCCAGCCATGTCGCGATTTTTCCGGTGAACACTGTGACGATCACGACCGGGACGCCGTAAAGCGATAAAAGCAGGCCGATCTCGCTGAGCGACAGTCCATATTGCGCAAAAGCCGTGGACAAAAGGGCGGCTTGCGCATTCATGAAAAAGATCAGGAACGTCGCTAGTCCGAAGAAAATATATTCAGTGCGCGCGCGGGCGTCGATGAAATCGGCGCTCTTGAAAAAAGGCATCAGCGGACGATCTTGATCAGACGATTATCCGAAAACAAAAACACGGCTTTGCCGGTCGGCTCCATATAGAGCATCGTCGTTTCGCGGCGTGACGTTGAGCTTGATCCCGTCTGCACCGAGAGGGGCGCGCCCTTGATGGCGACGATTTCGCATTCCGTCATGCCGATCAGCCCATCATCGGGCTTATTGCGGAACAGAGCCGGATCGATCGAAATTGTCGCGGTGCATTTGCCATCTTCAGCGACCACGGCCTCCGTAGTCGCGGCACGCACCGACACGGATTTGTCGTTCACAAAACCCGTGGCCTGCATCGCGCAACCCGCGACGAGTGAGGCGGCCACACCAACAGTCGATAAACGCAGAGCCCAATTCATCATCATGCCTTCTTGTTCCAACGGCCGTCTTCATCTTGCTGCCAATAGGTGCCGGCGAGGCCCTGCCCTTTAACCAGCTTCCAATGGTCGCGCGCTTCCGCCACGGCCTCATCATCATTGCCATCAAACATGATGACGACGCGTTCGTAAGTCGCGAGATCATCCGGCAAGGGCGCCCGTTCAACGAGAAAGCGGATCGCCGCCCCGTTGGGGTTTGCGTGATCGCTTGCAATCACGATGGGTTCGTCTGGCGCCGCTTCCGCAGCCACGGCATGCGGCAGGAAAGACGCGTCATCATAAGCCCAAAGCAACGTATCAAGCGCACCGATGCGTTCGGGATTGCCGGACTGGATCACGACGCGCCAGCCACGGCCGAGCGATTTCTCGACGAGCGATGGCAAAACCGCGTCAAGCGGCTGGCGGGTCAAGTGATAGAAGAGAATCTCGGCGGGCATAGGGGTATTCTGGCCTGATTGAGGCTGGATGTCATGATCTTCAGTGGCATAGCCGGGATGCTGCTGGGGTCGGCTACCGTCCTTCCTAACCATTGAAATCGGGTGGAGGAATCTCTCACGGCCTGCCACAAACCCTCTATGACAACCGCTCCGCGCCTTGACCTGACGTCCGCCCTGCTCCTCGTCTTCCTCTCCTTGCTATGG
>VERN01000015.1 GCA_018882635.1 Beijerinckiaceae bacterium
GTGTAGCGCTTGCCTTCGCAATCTTCTCACCATCCTCAAGCCGGCCCAGCTTCACCTGCTTTGTGATTTCCTTGCCCTTGCGCAGGATGAGAACATCAACATCCTTGCCCACCGGCGTTTGCCCGACAATGCGCGGCAGCTCCTTGGAATCCTTCACATCCTTGCCGTCGAATTTAAGGATCACATCCCCCGGCTCGATTCCGGCTGGCTTGGATGGGCCCTTATCATCAACGCCCGCGACAAGAGCGCCTTTGGGCTCTTTTAAACCGAGCGAGTCGGCAATCGATTCATCGACATTCTGAATACGCACGCCGAGCCAGCCGCGCCGCGTTTCACCAAATTGAATGAGCTGATCGATGATCGGCTTGGCCATCGAAGAGGGCACGGCAAAACCGATACCAATGGAGCCGCCAGACGGCGACAAGATCGCCGTGTTGATGCCGATGACGTCGCCATTCATGTCAAACAGCGGACCGCCGGAGTTACCCTTATTAATCGCGGCATCGGTCTGGATATATTGGCCATAGCTTTGGTCGGAAATGTCACGATTACGCGCGGAAATAATACCGGCCGACACCGAACCACCAAGGCCAAACGGATTACCGATCGCCATCACCCATTGGCCAATCCGCGTTTTCTCGGAATCGCCAAACTTCACGGCCTTCAACGGTTTGTCCGGCTTGACGCGCAAAACGGCGAGATCGACTTTCGTGTCCTTACCGATGATTTCAGCTTTCAGCTTACGACCATCTGCAAAGATCACTGTCACATCATTGGCTTCGCCAATCACATGCGCGTTCGTCACGACAATGCCCGACGCATCGATCACGAAGCCTGAACCAAGCGAATTGGATTTACGTTGCGGCCGCCCTTGCTGCGGACCGCCTTCGCCCCCGCCCGGACCATTTTTGAAGAACTCGTCGAAGAAATCTTGGAACGGCGAACCGGGCGGCAATTGCGGCATCGGCACAGTGCGCTGATCGGTCGACGTTGTCGTTGCCGAAATGTTCACGACGGAATCAATCACCTGCGCTGCAACATCGGCGATGATTTCTGGACCGCGCATTTGTGCGACGGCGGCATGCGGCGCGCCCGTAAGCGCCATCACAGCAGTAGCAGCCAGAAGCATCGAGCGAAGACGGGGTGAACGGGTCATGGAACGGAAACCTCCGGAAGTGCGGCGTAGCCAGCACGATATCGCAATCATCAGCGTGGAAGAATAAGGCAGAACGAGGACGGGCGGCACTTTCGCGCCGCCCGCTTAACTTAGGGTTTAGCCGGGGCGGGTGCCTGTCCCTTTGAGTTATCGAAGTAGCGGAAGAACTCCGATTGTGGCCCCAGAATGAACCGGGTGCCCTGCGGCTTCAGCCCGTTATCATAGGCCTGCATCGCCCGGTAAAAGGCGAAGAAGTCCGGATCCTTCTGGAACGCTTCCGCCAGAATGCGGTTCTTCTCCGCATCGCCATTACCGCGGATTTCGTCCGAACGACGCGTGGCATCAGCACGGATCACCGTTGCATCACGATCAGCACGCGCTTTGATCGATTGCGAGATCTGCGAACCCTGCGCACGAATGTCAGCAGCTTCACGCTGACGTTCCGTCTGCATACGCTGGAACACCGCCTGCGAGTTCTGTTCTGGCAAATCGACACGCCGCAAGCGCACATCAACCACTTGAATGCCAAGCCCCTGCGCCTGACGGTTCACATCCTCGCGGATTTTGCTCATCAGCTGCGCGCGCTCTGTGCGCACCACGCCAGAGAAGCTCGCATCCGCAAGAACCGTGCGCACTGTCGAGTTCACGATGGAGGCGAGGCGAAGATTGGCGCCCGCGACATTGTTCACCGACTGGTAGAAGCGCAGCGGGTCGGTCACGCGATAACGCGTGAACGCATCAACCACGAGACGCTTCTGGTCTGCCGCAATCACTTCCTGTGACGGCGTCTCAAGATCGAGAATACGGCGATCAATATAAATCACCGACTCCCACGGCAGCTTGAAATAAAGGCCCGGCTCGGTGATCGGCGGGCGCGAAACCTTACCGAACACAAAGACCAGCGCTTGCTGCGTCTGCTGCACCACAAAGGTCGAGGTGACAAGAATACCGGCGACGACGATCCCGCCGACGATCAATCCCATGCGAAGGAAGCCGCTCATTTGCTGCCTCCCGTCTTGCCAAGCTCGTTGAGCGGCAGATAGGGCACGACGCCCTGCCCCGCTTTCGGATCAACGATCACCTTGTCGGACTGGCCAAGCACGCGTTCCATCGTTTCGAGATACATGCGTTGGCGTGTCACGTCCGGCGCGTTCTTGTATTCAGCGTAGATCTGGCTGAAGCGCGAAGCCTGACCGGTCGCTTCTGCAACGGCGCGCGACTTATAGGCTTCTGCATCTTGCTCAATCTTCGCCGCTTCACCGCGCGCTTCCGGCACAACTTTGCTGGCGTAAGTTTCCGCCTCGTTGCGCATGCGGTCCTGATCTTGGCGGGCCGCTTGCACATCACGGAACGCGTCGATGACTTGTGCGGGCGGGTCAACCTTCAGCAATTGCACGAGACGGATTTCAACACCCGCACCGTATGAATTGAGCGTTTCCTGCATCACCTGCTTCACGTCCTGCTCAATCGCCGAGCGATCCGTTGTCAGGATTTGCTGGATGTTGCGGCGACCGATCACTTCGCGCATCGCGCTTTCGGCAACGGCCTTCACTGACGCTTCCGGCGCTTGGATATTAAAGACATAATCCTTCGCCTTGGCCGGATTGATCTGCCATTGCACGGCAAAATCAATATCGACGATGTTTTCATCGCCCGTCAGCATCAGGCTTTCTTCAAGCACATCACGCGTCACGTTACGACGCATCGATTCCGATCCACGGAAGCCAACTTCTGTTGTGTTGACCGTCGTCACCTTCGGCTTGATCACCTGACCCACGGGGTAGGGAAAATTGTAGCTCCAGCCGGGCTGGCTCTGGCTCACCGGCTTTCCGAAGACGAGATTGATACCGACTTCATCGGGACGCACGGTGTAAAACCCGGTCGCAAGCCACAGCGCTGCTGCGCCGACCACGATCAAAACGATCCCCGACCCGCCCATAGCGCCACCGGGCAAAATGGACTTCAGCTTGTCCTGGCTCTTACGGATCAGATCTTCAAGATCAGGGGGTGTTCCACCCGGCCCACCATTCGAAGGGCCACCACCGCCCCACGGTCCGCTCGGGCGCTTTTGACCCCAAGGGCCACCGCCACCGCCACCGTTCTGGTTACTCCAAGGCATGCCATGCTTCTCCAGTTTCTTGAGTCAGGAAGTGGGGTCTTAACCCCCTCCCGTCAACTCAGCCGTGGCCCTTCGTCGCGGGTCGGCGGGTATAATCGACAAAAGTGAACGCGAATTGATCATGCTCCCCGGCCGGATGAGCCTCGGGCAAATCAGCAACAAACGCCGCCGGATCGGGATCGGGAAAATAGGTGTCACCATCCGGCTGGCAATGCACGCGCGTCAGATAGATCCGCTCCGCAAGCGGCATAGCCTGCCGGTAGATCTCGCCTCCACCCACAACCGGGACAGCATCTGCCCCCAAAGCCGCGGCCCGGCTCTGCGCCAGCGCAAGGGCCTCCTCAAGGCTAGGCGCCGTGAACACGCCCTCAGGACGGAAGGATGCATCCCGCGTCACCACGATCGTCTCGCGCCCCGGCAGCGGCTTACCGATCGATTGGAAGGTCTTACGCCCCATCACCATCGGCTTGCCCAGCGTTAACGCCTTGAAACGCTGTAGATCAGAGCGCAGCCGCCAAATGAGGGTGTTATCGCGCCCAATGACGCCATTATCCGCCACGGCCACGATGAGGACGATGGGAACGCTCATCGCGCCTCATCCGCGAGCCGCCATAATGCCTGATCGGTCACGCGGCAGATCGTCCAATCATCCAGCAATTGCGCACCAAGAGATTTGTAAAAGCCGATCGATGGCTCATTCCAATCGAGCACCGACCATTCCAAACGCGCAAGACCTTCTGTCACACAACGCCTTGCCAGATGAGCGAGCAAGGCCTTGCCGCAGCCATGGCCCCGAAAATGCGGCCGCACATAGAGATCTTCAAGATAGATCCCGTGCTTTCCGCGAAAGGTCGAAAAATTGTAAAACCACAGCGCGAACCCGACCAGCTGATTATTCCGCTCGACCAGGTCGCAAAAGACGCGCGGATTCTCGCCAAACAAGGCGTCGGCGATGCTCTCTTCGGTTGCATCAACGGCATGAGAGAGTTGCTCATATTCGGCCAGCTCACGCACAAAGGCGAAGATGATCGCGCTATCGGCGCGCGTTGCCGGACGGATGATCATACTGCGACCGGCGCCTTGATGGCCGGATGAGGATCATAATTCACGATCGCAATATCATCGAATGTGAAATCGAACAGCGACGTCACATCCGGATTGAGCTTGAGCTGGGGCAGCGGGCGCGGTTCACGCGAAAGCTGCAACTCCGCTTGCTCAAGATGATTGAGGTAGAGGTGCGCGTCGCCGAAACTATGGACGAAATCACCAACACCAAGCCCCGTGACCTGCGCCACCATATGCGTGAGCAATGCATAACTCGCAATATTGAACGGCACGCCGAGAAAGATGTCGGCTGAGCGTTGATAGAGCTGGCAGGAGAGCTTGCCGTCAGCGACGTAGAACTGGAACAGGCAATGACAGGGGGCGAGCGCCATCTTATCGAGCTCACCCGGGTTCCAAGCCGAGATCACGAGACGACGTGAATCTGGGTTGCGTTTGATCTCGTCGATCAACCATTTGATCTGGTCGACCGTGCCACCATCGGGCTTCGGCCAGCTGCGCCATTGCTTGCCATAGACCGGACCAAGATTGCCATTCTCGTCCGCCCACTCATCCCAGATCGAGACGCCATTGGCCTTCAGATAAGCAATGTTCGTGTCGCCCGCGATGAACCACAGCAATTCATGAATGATCGATTTCAGATGCAGCTTCTTCGTCGTGACGAGCGGAAACCCGTCATTGAGATCGAAACGCATCTGATGACCGAACACGCTCAACGTGCCGGTCCCGGTGCGGTCAGATTTGCGCGCGCCCTCTGCGAGAACGCGGCGCAGCAGATCGTGATACGCTTGCATGCGCGAATCCTGTGGCGAAGCCTTCATTCTAGGCCGAAAAGCGCCGGTGTCATGGCCAGATCGCCGGTTATCCCGCAGATTCGCCTCAGCCCGCCATGCACGGGCCTTCCGCCGCGTCCCTCAACGCACTATATTGGGGATGCCGTCGCAAGACGGCTATGGCGATAAACGAGCATCGAAATAAACCATTCGGACCCGGGGGCGGTACCCGGCGCCTCCACCCGAACCCGAACCCCTCCATCAGGACGGGCTCCGGCGGGGGCGAAATAGGATCGACGAGGGTGTAAAGGGTGATCTTTTGCTCGGCATGGTTCCGCCGTTACCGGGCCTTTTATAGTTGCCAACGACAACTATGCTCCGGTTGCAGTGGCTGCGTAAGCGGTCCCTAAAGCCGATCCAAAGTCCTGAGGGGTAGCACTTTCAGGCGGGGCCCGGAGGCGCCTGGCAACAGAAGCCTCCACTTCTTTTCCGGTTTGGTTCCCATGGCTCAAGGCACGTCTCGTCAAGATCTCATCCGCTACGACCTTCTCGTGCAGAGCGCGTTGCGCGACGTGGTGCGCCATGTCCTGTCAGATGCAGCCGAGAACGGCCTGCCCGGCGACCACCATTTCTTCATCTCGTTCCGGACTGATCATCCCGGTGCACGCCTGTCGCAAGCGTTGCGCGGCGACCATCCCGGCGAGATGACAATCGTCCTGCAGCATCAATTTTGGGATCTGGCGGTTACGGATAACGGATTTGAGGTCGGACTATTCTTCAAGGGTGTTCCCGAGCGTTTGCTCGTTCCCTTCGAGGCCCTGACTGGCTTTTACGATCCGTCGGTTGAATTCGGACTGAAGTTTGAACTCGCCAATGTCGAACCGGCCGACAATGATTCCGGCGTGCCCGACGAGAAGGCCGCTGTGCCGGTGGCGCTGCCACCCGCTGAAAAAACGGCTGAGGAAAACCCCGCATCGACTGAAGGGGCCGAAGTCGTGAGCCTCGACGCTTTCCGTAAAAAGACCTGACGCTGGGAGCGGAGCATGACCGCGACCCGCACAGAGATTGACAGTTTCGGACCCATCGACGTCCCGGCCGACCATCATTGGGGCGCGCAAACCCAACGCTCCTTGCACTTTTTCCGTATTGGCGATGAAACCATGCCGCGCCCTCTCATCCGGGCGCTAGCTTTGGTCAAACAGGCCGCAGCCATCGTCAATCATGATCTTCGCGAACTGGATTCTGAGCGTGCTCATGCCATCGCAGAGGCGGCCCAATCCATCGCGGCCGGCGCACATGAGAACGAGTTTCCACTCTCGGTCTGGCAAACGGGTTCAGGCACGCAGACCAATATGAACATGAACGAGGTGATCGCCTCGCTCTGCAACGAGACACTTGCAGGCACGCGCGGCGGCAAAAGCCCTGTCCATCCCAATGATCACGTTAATCGCGGCCAATCTTCGAACGATACATTTCCAACCGCGATGAATGTTGCTGTGGCGATGGAAATTCATGCGCATTTACTGCCGACGCTGCAGACACTGCATGATGCGTTGAACGATAAGGCCAAGGCTTTTGCTGACATCGTCAAAATCGGCCGCACCCACACGCAAGATGCGACGCCGATCACGCTGGGTCAGGAATTTTCCGGCTATGCCGAACAAATCCGCCTTGGCCGCGAACGGATCGCTGCAACCTTGCCATCGCTCATGCCTTTGGCCCAAGGCGGCACCGCGGTTGGCACAGGCCTGAATGCACGCAAAGGCTTTGCAGAAAAAATAGCGGCTGAAATCGCACGCCTGACAGGCCTTCCCTTTGTGACAGCGCCCAACAAATTCGAAGCGCTCGCTTCAAACGATGCAATGGTTTTTGTTCACGGCGCGCTCGCAGCACTCGCGGCAGGTTTATTCAAAATCGCCAACGACATTCGCTTGTTGGGCTCTGGCCCGCGTGCCGGCCTTGGTGAATTGAGCCTGCCCGAGAATGAACCCGGTTCCTCCATCATGCCGGGCAAGGTGAATCCCACTCAGGCTGAAGCCATGACGATGATCTGCACAAAGGTGTTGGGCAATCAGGCGACCGTGACATTCGCGGCCTCACAAGGTCATTTTGAATTGAATGTCTATAAGCCCGTCATCGTCTTTTCACTGCTGCAATCAATCCGTCTGCTCAATGATGCTTGCAACAGCTTCCGCGCCCATTGTGTCGAGGGCATCACGGCCAATCGTCAGCGCATTGCTGAAGGTGTCGAACGCTCGTTGATGCTGGTGACGGCGCTCGCGCCTTTGATCGGCTATGACAAGGCTGCCGAGATCGCCAAGGCCGCCCACAATAATGGCACGACCTTGCGCGATGAAGCACTACGGCTTGGCTATGTGAGCGCCGCGGAATTCGACCGCGTCATGAAACCAGAAACGATGCTGGGGCCGCATTGATGGGTGACATCGTCAATCTCAACAAGGCCCGCAAGGCCCGCGCCAAAACTGACGCCGAGAAAAAAGCGGCCGACAATCGCGTCAAATTCGGAATGACGAAGGCGGAGAAGAAAAAAATCGCTGACGAAAAGGCGCGTCTCGCGCGTCATGTTGAAGGCCATAAGCGTGATCAGGATGAGCGCGACCGATGACCGAAGGCATCGTTAAACGGTCTGTCGCCATTGCGGGGCATCGCACCTCGGTGTCGCTTGAAGAACCTTTTTGGGATGAGCTCAAACGCATGGCGAACGAACGCGGCACCAGCTTGAACGGATTGATCGCTGAGATCGATGCCAGCCGTGCCCGCACAAACCTCTCCTCCGCAATCCGCCTTGAAATTCTAGCTGACCTCAAAAAACAAGGCGTCAATTGAAACTGGGCTGCGCTGGCTCGACCGGCGGCGGCACGATGTTAAGCAATTTTTCGGCTTCTTCCCGCGCCTTCTTTGCTTCGTCTTCGGCGCGCTTCTGCTCAGCGCGCTTCACTTCTTCTTCATAGCGCATTTTTTCAGATCGCATTCGGCGTATGAAGAAATTGCGTTCGCGGAGATCAGCTTCCTCGGCCTCGATACGCTGGAGTTCACGCGCGACATAGCGCGTCGTCAAAAGATTGGCGAGCGTGGAGACGTCGATGTCGCGCGCAATTGTACCATTAGGCAGGGATCGCCATTGCACGCTCCATTGCGGCGGAGCCGTCCAATCGCTTGAGCCTGTGCCTTGCAATGTGACACGCGCATCAAGCCGCGATGTCTTCAAATCGTAAATCGCGAGCGCCTGCCCTTGCGAAAATGCGCCTTGGATTGTCGCCGGCCCAATGCGCATAACGCCGTTGGAAACGCCAAGCGTTGTATCAAAGGGGTCGACGCTCAAGGCTCCGCCGTCAAGAGCTGTAGAGACGAGATCCCGTAGCGCATTGGGATTAGGCGCATCGCGTCCCTGATCAGCCGATGCAATCAAAGGCAGCACACGCCGCGCATCAAGCCGCGCCATACCGCCACCTTCTACACGCGCGCGCCCGCCGCCCGAAAGGGAGACAATCATCGCTGCTACGCTTTCTCCCGAAGCCCCGAGATCCAGCGTCATCGTGGCGCGACCGGTCAATCCGCTTTGCGGGAGTAGCGCAGCAAGATCGACACCATTCCATTGCGTGCGCGATGAGAAGGACGCAAGGCTCCCTTGGCGCTTGAGCGCCAACGCGCCGCGCCATTCGCCGCGTGCAAAGCCGAACGCAATATCCGCCAGCTCCAAGCCATCCGGCGTCCACCGCAGCTGCATGCTCGGACGATCACCCCGCAAGCCAAAGGGCAAGGCAATGAAGGGCGCCTGTAACGTGATCGCCGTTTTGAAGGGCGGCGTAACGGGTGGTGTGAAACGGGCTGAAGGCCAGACCGAACCAGCCGCGGCTTGCGGAATGCTTCCTAAGGAAAGGCCGGTGAGCGTTTCGAAATTCAACGAGTCACTGTCGAGCGTGCCGCCAATCGTGTCGCCTTGGATCGTCACTTGGCCGCGGAGCTTCGTTGTGCCAATCCGCGCATCAATTGCATTGAAGGCCAGCCCTTCAGCATTGGCTAACTGCGCACTGAATTGCATCGCAATGCGCTCACCAATGCTCGGCGCAGGGAGCGCTAGCATTTGCAGCCAAGGCGTGACGTCGTCGCTTTCGCCGCGCAGAATGCCTGCAACGCCATTATCCTTTGCACCGCCATCAAACACGATCCGTGTCTGCCCTGATTCAAACCGCGCTTGCACAACAGGCGCGTCCACCTTGCCAGTGAACGTGCCCGAAAGGCGGGCCGGGTTGCTGCGCCCAAGCGTCAACACGGTTAGACCCGCTTGTTTCAACAAGCCGGATGCTTCAGGCGCGCGGATTTCGAACGTGCCGTCTGTCGTATCCGTGCCGGCGCGCCATGTTGCGGCGAGATCCGTTGCCGCCGCACGGCCATTCGCTTCGATGCGATATGCAGGCCCATCACGCACCAATGATACGCGACCGCGAAACGGGCTCAAGCTCGGAGCGCGCGTTAGCACCGCTTCCGCTACGCGGCCGCCGCCAAAACGCTTGGCAATATGGGCAAGAGGCAGCACTTGCGGCAGGTCGAGCGTGGCATCAAGACGGCCACCCTCCCCTTGCAACGTGCCCGTTCCCCGCACCGAAAGACCGTTTGCATCCGTCACTTCAAACAGGGGCAAGGCGATGCGTGCGCCAGTTTTTTCAACACGAAGACGCATTTTGCCGCCGCGCCATTCTTGGCCAAAATCCAATTGGCGTGCTTCGAATGAAATCAACGCATCAAGATCACCAAAGCGGCCACCCAATCCGCTGAAATCGGGCACGCTTTCCAGCCCGAAACGATCAGACGCCAATTGCGCATCAATTTTCGGGCGTTCGCTACCCGTCTGCAAACGAAACGCGCCTGTGACCTGCAAACGATCATAAGAAAAATTCAGACGCGAGGCGGCAATCGTATCGCGCGTGATAAAGAGATCAGCATCCGCATCAAGATCGGTGCGAAACGGAAAGCGCGCGGGCTGGCCTTGATCGCCTTCGAGCCAAAGCGCAAACCGACCGGGATCGCGACTGGTGATATGAACAGGTCCAGCAAAACGTGGCGCCGCACCAAAGGCGAGATCACCACGCACCGATAATTTCGTCGCGCCGGGCGCATCGGCCGTCAAATCGGCAATCCGCAATTGATTTTCCCGCAAGACGGCTCTCATAGCGACAGCGCGCAAGGCATCGCCGCCAAGAATGGCATTGGACACCGCCAGATCAACGCTCAAAGGTGGAATTTCTCCCACCGCATTACCGACAACTTTTGCCCAGAGCGCGACAGCCGATCCGGCCGAAAGAGCACCGCCGTCATTTTTCAAAGGACGATCAAAATCGAGGGATTTACCTTCGAGATTTAACGCGATCGGCGTGCCTGGCCGCCATTCGGCACTCCCGGATAATTTGAGAAGGCCGCTCTCATCACCAATTTCGATCTCAAGCGGATCGGCGCGCGATAGGCGTGGCGCAATATGCGCTTGCGCCGTCACCAGATAAGTGCGCTTGGCATCTGCGCCCTCACCCGGCCAGGCCACACGGCCTTGGCGGCTTAATTTCCCCTGCGCCGTGCCGCGATCCCATTGCAAACGGCCGTCAAAATCCGTGCGATCACCATCATTTTCAATCAACGCTAAGCGAACGCGCTGGCCCTCACTATCGGGCGCACTCAAGGCGAGACGAATATCGCGCGTCTCATTGCTCGTGCGCATGCGGCCTGCCATGCGCCATGGCCCAGCCAGCGCCCCCGCATCAGCCTCGACATCACTTAGAGCAAGATCAATCTCAACTTTCCCCGCCGGGTCACGAATTTGCAGACGCCCGTCGCTGATGAACAATTTCTCGATGCTCGCCGAGGACGAGCCGCTCTGCGGCAAAGCAAAACCACCATCAGCCTGCCGTGTGAGCGTGAGGCGCGCGCCCGAAAGCCGCGATTCCAAAACACGGATCTCGCCTTTCAGCAAAGGCATGGTGCCAATTTCAATCGCGATGCGATCAGCACCGAGAACAGGCCCCGGCCTTTCACCAAATTGCGCGCGCGCCACAACAAGCCGCGGCGTCGGCAAAAACCGCACCTCAATCGGTCCGGCAATTTGAACACGAACGCCCAACCGCTCAGCCAAAACGGATTCAATCCGTGCGCGCTGCCCGGTCCAATCAATGAAGATGGGGCCAGCCAGCGCAATGGTCAGCAAAGTGATGATCGCGACGGCCAATCCCGTCAGAGCATCGCGCACGGATCGACCCTTTCCAGAGCGCCCGGATCAGAACTGAACGATCTTTCCGGGATTCATAATGTTGTGGGGATCGAAAGCATGTTTGATCGCGCGCATGGCATCAAGCGTAGCGGCAGGATGTTCCTTGAGAAGATATTTCATCTTCGCCTGCCCCACACCATGCTCACCCGTGCAGGTGCCTTCCATCTTGAGTGCACGCTCGACCAAGCGCTCAAGAAACGCTTGCATCACCGCCACTTCCTCCGGGCTGTCAGGATCGACCAGCGGCGTGAGATGGAAATTACCGTCGCCGACATGACCAACAATCGGCGCTAGAATGCCTGTGCGCTCAATATCCTCATGCGTTTCCTCAACGCATTCAGCGAGGCGCGAAATCGGCACGCACACATCAGTCGCAATCGTTTTCACGCCCGGCCGCAGCGCGAAAGCCGCCCAATAGGCATCATGCCGCGCCTGCCATAGCTTTGTCCGCTCTTCCGGTTTAGTCGCCCATTCAAACGGACCACCGCCGAATTCCTTGGCAATCTCACCAAAGCGCTGCGCTTGCTCTTCCACGCCCCGATCGGTGCCGTGAAATTCCACAAACAGCATCGGCTTTTCCTCAAGCCCAAGCTTGGAATGCAGATTGAACGCCCGCACCTGCATGGCGTCAGCCAATTCAATACGCGCCACAGGCAATCCGCTCTGGATTGTCATAATGGTTGCATCGCAAGCCGCACGCACGCTTGGGAACGGGCAGATGCCAGCCGAGATGGCTTCCGGAATACCGTAAAGTTTCAAGGTGATTTCGGTAATGATGCCGAGCGTGCCTTCTGCGCCAACAAACAGCCGCGTCAGATCATAGCCCGCTGAAGATTTTTTGGCGCGCCGCGCCGTCGTGACGACTTCGCCGCTCGGCAACACAACCTTGAGCGCCATCACATTATCTTTCATCGTGCCGTAACGCACCGCATTGGTTCCTGATGCGCGCGTTGACACCATGCCGCCAAGCGAGGCATCGGCACCCGGATCAATCGGGAAGAACAGGCCCGTATCACGCAATTGCTCGTTCAGCGCCTTACGCGTAATGCCGGGCTCAATCACCACATCGAGATCTTCAGGATGCACCGCGATGATCTTGTTCATCATGCTGGTATCAATCGACACGCCACCAATCGGTGCGTTGGTATGGCCCTCAAACGATGTCCCCGTTCCAAACGGCACCATCGGAACCTTATGCGCCGCGCAGAGCTTGACGATCTCCACGACTTCGTCAGTCGATTGCGGATAGACCACGACATCGGGCGCCTCGACAGGCAGCCATGTGAGCGTATTGGCGTGCTGCTCGCGTACCGCCTTGCTGGTGACGGCGCGATTGCCGAAGCGGGCCGTCAACGCCTCCACCACGGTCTGCACAGCGGCGGGATCAGGCTTCGGCAAGGTCACGGGCGTAAACGCATTCATCGTCTGGGGTCCTGAACAGCTCAAAAAACGCTCCTCGTCCGGCAAGAAAGCTTGCCAGCGGCAGCAGGATTGAGTTCATTCTAGACAGGGGCCTATAGAGGACGCCAGCCTTTTGGCGGCGTTGACGGCCTTCGGCACGTGGTTAAGGGGAAAAGGTGGGGAATGCGGAAGAGTAAAGGCGCGGCCGCATTCTTCTTCTCGCCCTTCGTCTCATCCACCATGCGGCCCGAGCCCGGCTGGATCGACTATAATGGCCATCTCAACATGGCCTATTACCATGTGATGTTCGATCGCGCCGTCGACGAAGCCTTTCATCTTCTCGATCTTGGAACTGACTATATGACGGCCCGCGGCGGGACCACCTTCGCAGCCGAATGTCACGTCCAATATAGGCGCGAGGTGAAACCCGATATGCCGATGCGCATCACCATTCAATTGGTTGATTATGACGAAAAGCGCATTCACCTCTATATGGAAATGCGTCACGCCAATGACGGATGGCTCGCCGCCACCAGCGAGAACATGATTCTGCATGTTGATGTCGCCACGCGAAAGGTCGCGCCCTTCCCGCCTGACATCATCGAAAACATTGCGACCATGAAGCAGGCCCATGCTGGCTTACCGCGCCCCGATGCGCTGGGGCGCACAATGGGCATTCCCAAACAAGCGCTCGGCCGCATGGAAGTCCATTAAGCGCCTTAGCGCCCGGCAAAACTCCGCGCCGCATCAGCAATCGATTTCGCGCCGAACAGCACGAAAGTGAAGCCAACAATGCGGTTCACCCATGTGCCATGGGTGAGAAACACGCGCCGCACCGGCACAAGACCGGCGCAGAACAAAATCGCGATATAGCCAGCGAACAATCCCGCCAAAGCGGCAAGGATCAATCCGGGCAGGCTCTGCCAATGGATCTGATCGGCATAGCGCATGGTGATCGCGGTGAAGACGGCAACAGCCACCGGATAGGCTTTCGGGTTGGTGAGGCCGAACACGAGCCCAGCCCGGACGGGCCTGTGGCTGCCGACGGTGACGCTGCCACCATCCGCCCGCGAAAGCATCGCCTTGCCGCCGAGGTAAATCAGGTAGAGCCCGCATAAGACACCGAGCGCCTCAAACAGCGCCGGGCCGAGCGCACTGACGCCCACAATGGCGGCAATGGCGAGCCCGCCCCACAGAATGTCGCCAGCCATATGCCCAAGGAGGAACCGTCCCCCAAGGCCGCGACCGTGACGGGCTGCTAACGCGAAGACGGCGAGAAAGGCGGGGCCCGGCGTTACGGCATAAATGAAGGCGGCCGCCAACGTCGCCGTGTAAAGCCCATCGACCATAAGCCTGATCCCCGCGAATCCCTGTGGTTCCAAGCCCCTTCTTAGCACCCACGGGGCAGGAATGAATTGAAACCAAGGGGGGCGAGGCCCATCTTGGCGCGAGAACGAATCGCGTCCACCAGCATCAGGCGAGCCCTTGTCCGACCCTTTCCGCTCCATGCCCGACAATGCCCCGCGCCCCGGCGGCCTCGCCGCCCGCGCGATGGCCTCCGTTCATGGCGGCGCCCCCTATCTCGACGGGCTCAATCCAGAGCAACGCCGTGCCGTGGAAGCCACTGATGGCCCGGTTCTCGTGCTTGCGGGCGCAGGGACGGGCAAGACGCGGGTGCTGACGACGCGCATCGCGCATATCATCGCAACCGGCCGGGCCTATCCATCGCAAATTCTTGCGGTCACGTTCACCAACAAAGCGGCACGTGAGATGAAGGAGCGCATCGCGCTTCTGGTCGGTGCGGTCGCCGAGGGCATGCCGTGGCTCGGCACCTTCCACGCGATTGGAACGAAGATCTTGCGACGTCATGCCGAACTCGTCGGCTTGAAATCGGACTTCACCATTCTCGACACCGACGATCAGCTGCGCCTGATGAAGCAAGTGATCGCCGCAGAAGACATTGATGAAAAGCGCTGGCCAGCACGTGCGCTCGCCTCCTTCATCGACAGTTGGAAAAATCGCGGCCTCACGCCGGATAAAGTACCTGCAGGCGAAGCCTCGTCCTTTGCCAATGGCCGTGGTGCAAAACTCTACGCCGCCTATCAGGCCCGTCTAAAACAATTGAACGCTGCTGATTTCGGCGATTTGCTGCTCGAAAATCTGCGTCTGTTTCGCGAAAACCCCGATGTGCTCCAGAGTTGGCAAGAGCGTTTCAAATATGTGCTGGTTGACGAATATCAGGACACCAACACCGCCCAATATCTCTGGTTGCGCCTGATTGCGCAGGGACGCCAGAATGTCGCCTGCGTCGGTGATGATGACCAATCGATCTATGGCTGGCGCGGCGCGGAAGTCGACAACATCCTGCGTTTCGAAAAAGATTTTCCGGGTGCCGTTGTCGTGCGCCTCGAACGCAATTATCGCTCGACCGGGCATATCCTCGCCACCGCCTCCCATCTCATCGCGCATAATGAAGGCCGCCTCGGCAAGACGCTGTTCACCGATGATGAAGAAGGCATTCGGCCGACCGTGACGGGTGCATGGGATTCCGAAGAAGAAGCCCGCATGATCGGCGACGAGATCGAAGCGTTGCAGCACAAGGGCCATTCGCTCGCTGAGATTGCTATTCTCGTCCGTATTTCGGCGCAGATGCGCGAGATCGAAGATCGCTTCGTCACGCTCGGCCTGCCCTATCGCGTCATTGGTGGGCCACGCTTTTATGAGCGCCTCGAAATTCGCGATGCTCTCGCCTATCTGCGTTGCGTTGCCAATCCCGCCGACGATCTTGCCTTTGAGCGTATCGTCAACACGCCAAAGCGTGGCTTAGGTGATGCAACGCTTGAGCTTGTGCATCGCTTCGCGCGTGCGCAATCTGTTCCCTTGATGCACGCCGCACGGCTGATCACTGAAACGGACGAATTAAAGCCCAAGCCGCGCGCCACGTTGCGCGAATTAACGGCCAATTTCGCACGTTGGGCGTCGCTGATCGACACCATGCCGCACAGCGAATTGGCTGAGCAAATTCTAGAAGAATCCGGCTATACTGATCATTGGCAGAAAGAGCGCACGGCCGAAGCCGCTGGCCGTTTAGAAAACTTGAAAGAACTCGTCCGATCGATGGAAGAGTTTCCTGATCTTGCAGCTTTTCTTGAACACGTCTCGCTCGTTATGGAAGCTGCTGAGAGCGATACCACTGAGCGCGTTTCAATTATGACGCTGCACGGGGCCAAAGGCCTCGAATTTGAAACTGTGTTTCTGCCGGGCTGGGAAGAAGGTTTATTTCCCAACCAACGTGCGCTTGATGAAAGCGGCCGTGCCGGTTTGGAAGAAGAGCGCCGCCTCGCCTATGTCGGCATCACACGCGCACGCCGCCGCGCAAAAATCTTCTTTGCGACCAACAGGCGTATTCACGGCTTGTGGTCGTCGACGGTGCCGTCACGCTTCATCGATGAATTGCCCGAGCAGCATGTCGAAGTGACCGAAGCGCCGTCACATTTCGGCGGATCGGGCGGCAGCCGGTTCGACACCATCAATCAATTCGCCTCAACCTATCAGACGCCGGGTTGGCAGCGCGCCCAGCAACGCAAAGGATCCACTGATCAAGGCCCGCGCCGAGAGCCTCTAATGATCGAAGGGGAACTCGTGGCCAAATCGACCGGAACGGAATCCGGTTTCGGTCTCGGCGATCGCGTTTTTCATATCAAATTCGGCAATGGCTCCGTCGCCGGGGTGGATGGCAACAAGCTGACCATCGATTTTGACAAGGCCGGACGCAAAATGGTGATCGAGAGCTTCGTGAAGAAGATTTGATCGCTTGCACACAATGCTCGCCTCACCAGCGTGAGGTGGCGCGTTCAATCAGTGGAAAACGGGCCGACCACGAAGTGCAAAACCGGCCGAAAACCCTTTCGCGAACCTGTGGATAAGCCGTGCAAAACCGCTGCATGGGTGCGGGATAACCCGGCTCAAAACCGGTGCAGCGGGAGAGGATGAGCAGGGGACAGCCCGGTGCAAAAGCCCGGTAAAAACGGCTACAAACCAGTGCCTCTCCAGTGGCCAGCCGGTGCTTTTCCTGTTCCTTTCCGGGGGATGGAATGCTAGGTCCGGCTTATGCTTGAAGGTCTTCATCCCCGTTCGCCCACCCATGCGCTCCGCCTCGCCCTGCCCGAAAAGGCTGCGCGCCGTGTGGCTGACCTCGTCGTCGAAACATTCGACCCTGCGGAAGCGGCCTCGGCCGCGTTCGAGAACGAGGCGACCGGCCTATGGGAAGTCGAGGTCTATTTCGCTGAAGAGCCCAACCGCGACTCCATTCGCGAACTCGTGCGCATCGCTGCGGGGGATGAAGCAGCCAAAGCGGCGGAATTCGATACGCTTGCGGAAAAGGATTGGGTGAAAGCCTCGCTTGAAGGCCTCACAATGGTCGAGGCTGGCCGCTTCCTCATTCATGGCAGCCATGATCGGGACCGCGTGCCGCTCAACCGCATCGGCATCGAAATTGAGGCAGCGCTCGCGTTCGGCACCGGTCATCATGGCACCACGCGCGGATGCCTTCTGGCACTCGACGCCTTGTTGAAGAAAAGGAAGCCGCGCCGCGTGCTTGATGTCGGCACGGGCACTGGCGTGCTTGCCATTGCGGCAGCGCGCGCCTTGCACCGCTCCGTAGCGCTGGGCGATATCGACCCGGTCTCCGTCGAAGCCGCCGCAAGCAATGGAAGACTCAATCGCGCCGCCTCCCATCTCAAACCCGTGGTGGCGCGCGGTGTTCAGCATCCGGCCCTGATGGCTGCCAAACCCTACGATCTGATTTTTGCGAATATTCTGGCGAAGCCTTTGCGGCTTCTTGCCCCGTCGATTGCCTCCGTGGCCTCGCGTGATGCCACGCTGGTGCTCTCGGGCCTATTGGGGCGCGATGTCGCCGGTGTTCTCTCAGCCTATGCCGCGCAAGGCTTCCGATTGGCCCATCGCGGCGATCTCGAAGGCTGGGCGACCTTGGTGCTGACACGCAGCGGCAACAAGCCGCTGCGCGCCTGGTAAGCGTCCGCCCTTATTTCAGCGGCAGAACATCTTCATTTGCGAGCGAGATGTGCTTCAAGCCCGCGGCTTCCATCAGCGAGGGGCCGAAGAAGATTTCGCGCTCATTGATGATGCGCTGCGCTTTGCGGCGGCGGCTCTCCGCCATGGCAGAGGCCAAACGGACCAATAGGGATGGCTTGGCCGCCTTCACATCGCGATCGGTGGCGCCGGCAAAAGCCGGGAAAGTCAGTGTGCTCACGGTGTCGTTCCTCATTCTTGGGAGGTTGGACCCCGGACGTTCCTCAATCTTGTTACGACCAAAGTAGCACTCATTGTGCAGCGCGGTAGGGCGCAGCTTTCATTTCGCACATGCACAAAATGCAGGGCTCGCAAACCCGATGTTCATTTCCTCGCTGACGCCTCGCCAAAAACCGTCTCGTCATGCGACAACTCTCTCCGATAGAGAGGAATTCCAATGGTCCAGACCACTGCTCCCCAAGCCCGTTTCCAATCTTTTGCCCAACGCACAGACCCGAAGACTGCGGTGCCGCGATTGGCAGCCCTGCGGCAGGAGATGAAACGGCAAGGCTTGGACGGGTTCATCGTGCCGCGGACGGACCAGCACCAAAACGAATATGTGCCCCGCTCCGAAGAACGCCTCGCTTGGCTGACCGGCTTCACCGGATCATGGGGCGTGGCTGTGGCGCTGGCCGATGCGGCCGCCCTTTTCGTCGATGGGCGATACACCGCGCAGGCGCGCGAGCAGACCGACACCAAAGCCTTCGCCTGCGAACATCTTATCGATAACCCGCCCGATCATTGGCTCGCGCACCATCTCAAGCCCGGCATGCGGCTTGGGTATGATCCGCATTTGCACACGCTCGATGGTGTAAAGCGCTATGAAGCCGTCTGCGCAAAAACCGGCGCTACTCTGGTGGCCATCACTGAAAATCCTATCGACGCCGTATGGGCGGATCGCCCTGCGCCGCCGCTCGGCGCGATTAAATTGCATCCGCTTGAAAAGGCCGGCGAGGAATCGCAGACAAAACGTGCACGCCTGATCGCGAAACTAAAAGAACAGGATGTCGATGGCGTTCTCGTGTCCGATCCGCACAACACGGCGTGGCTATTCAACATCCGCGGGGCTGACGTGTCGCACACGCCGCTTCCGCTCGCTTATACGCTCGTTCCGCGTGAAGGGCGGCCGACCCTGTTCGTTGATAGCCGCAAGCTGAACAATGAAATCCGCGCGACACTCGCCGACGCCGCTGATTTGGCCGAACCAGACCAGTTGACCGATGCACTGCGTGCGATGGGTACGGCAAAAAAGAAACTCCGCTTTGATAATGCGACGGCAGCGGCGAAATGGATTCACCTCTTCCGCGATGCCGGCGGCCATGTCGACCATGGGGCTGATCCGTTGAGCCTCATGAAAGCGGTGAAAAATACCGCCGAAATTCAGGGCTCGCGTAATGCGCATCTGCGCGATGGTGCGGCCGCCACCCGCTTTCTTCATTTTATGGCAAAGGAAGCGCATAAGGGCGGCTTGACGGAAATTGACGCAGCTATCGCGCTCGAAAAATTCCGTCTCGAGACGGGCGTCCTGATGGAATTATCATTCCCCTCTATTTCGGGTGCAGGGCCGAATGCCGCGCTGCCACATTATCGGGTTACCGAGAATTCTAACCGCCGGATCGAAAACGGGTTCTATCTCATCGATTCCGGCGGCCAATATGAAGATGGCACGACAGATATCACGCGCACCATCGCCGTCGGCGCACCCTCAGCGGAGATGAAAGATCGATTCACCCGCGTGCTGAAAGGCCATATTGCGATTGCACGCGCTGTGTTTCCTAAAGGGACATCAGGCGCGCAGATCGACGCCTTTGCGCGGCGGCCCTTATGGGAAGCCGGTCTCGATTTCGATCACGGCACCGGCCACGGCATCGGCTCCTACCTCTCGGTGCATGAGGGCCCGCATCGCATTTCAAAGCTGGGCCACACATCGCTGGAGCCCGGCATGATGCTCTCAAACGAGCCCGGCTATTACAAAGAAGGCCATTATGGCATCCGGCTTGAGAATCTCATTCTCGTTGAACAGCGCAAAATTCCCGGCGCTGAACGCGAGATCTATGGTTTTGAAACCCTCACCTTTGCACCGTTTGACCGTCACGCGATCGAGACATCCTTGCTCACGCCGGATGAATTGCATTGGCTCAATGATTATCACCGCGCTGTGTTTGAAAAGATCAGCCCGCTTGTTGATCACGATACAAAACTGTGGCTCGAAGCCGTAACCAAGCCCTTGTAAGCCGGGACGATCACCGCCCCACGCGGCGGAACCATTCATCCTCGTCGATCACTTCGACATTATGCTTGCGTGCATCCGCAAGTTTGGAGCCTGCACCCGGGCCAGCAACAACGAGATCCGTCTTTTTCGAGACGGATCCCGATACTTTCGCGCCAAGCGCCTCAGCCATCGCCTTCGCCTCGTCGCGTGACATGCGTTCCAACGCACCGGTGAAGACGATCGTCTTACCAGCAACCGGACTATCGGTGGCGACAGCTTCTGGCGCCTCCGGCGTCACTTCGCCCAGCAGCGCGGTCACGACCTCGCGATTATGCTCTTCGCCAAAGAAATCCGTAATAGAACCTGCAACGACAGGGCCAATGCCTTCAATCGCCGTCAATTCATCCGCGGTCGCATCGCGTAGTTTTTCAACCGAACGAAAATGGCGCGCGAGAATTTTGGCATTCGTCTCCCCAACATGACGAATGCCGAGCGCGAAGATAAAGCGATTGAGCGCGATTGTCCGCCGTGCCGCGATGGCCGCAAACAAATTACGCGCCGATGTCTCGCCCATCCCTTCACGATCCTTGAGCTTCTTCAAAGATCGTGCATCACGGGCTTCAAGCGTGAAAATATCCTGCGGCCGCGCAATAATCCCGTCGCGATAAAACGCTTCGATCTGCTTTTCGCCGAGCCCTTCAATATCGAAAGCGTCGCGCGATACGAAATGGCGCAAACGCTCCATCGCTTGCGCCGGACAAATAAGCCCACCCGTGCACCGCCGGACCGCTTCAAGCTCACCCGTTTTGGGATCGGCCTCGCGCACTGCATGGCTGCCACAAATCGGGCAGCTCGTCGGGAATTGATAAGGCTTCGCGCTCTTAGGCCGCTGCTCGGGCACAAAACCGAGAATTTGTGGGATTACATCGCCTGCACGCTGGATAATCACCGTATCGCCAATCCGCACATCTTTGCGGGCGATCTCATCTTCATTGTGCAGCGTGGCGTTTGACACCACGACACCACCAACCGTGACAGGCTCTAACTTCGCCACAGGCGTCAATGCACCCGTGCGCCCCACTTGGATATCAATGTCGAGCAGGGTTGTGGTCGCTTTTTCTGCCGGAAACTTATGCGCAGTGGCCCAGCGCGGCGAGCGAGAAATAAAGCCGAGCCTGCGTTGCAGCGCCAGATCGTCAACCTTGTAAACAACGCCATCAATATCATACGGCAGTGACGCACGCTGCGCTTCGATCGCGCGATAGACAGCGATCATGGCATCAATCGTCTCACAGCGCTTCATCAACGGATTGGTGAGAAACCCCATCCGTTTGAACGCTGCGACCATGCCATGCTGCGTCTCAGCCGGCATGCCCCCATCGATTTCGCCCCATGCATAGGCAAAGAAATGCAGCGGTCGCGATGCTGTCACCGCCGGATCGAGTTGACGCAGTGAACCAGCTGCGGCATTGCGCGGATTGGCGAACACAGGTTTTCCATCCGCTTCCTGCCGTGCATTGAGCGCGGCAAACGCGGTTTTATCCATGTAGATTTCGCCGCGCACTTCCAAAACAGCAGGAACGTCACCCTTCAACTGATGCGGAATAGCCTTGATGGTGCGGACATTGGCGGTGACATTTTCGCCCTCCTCACCGTCGCCACGCGTTGCAGCGACGACAAGCTCACCATTCTCATAACGCAACGAGCAGGAAAGCCCATCAATCTTGGGTTCGGCCGTGAATGCAATCGCCTTGTCATGGGGCCAATCGAGAAAGCGGCGCACACGCTCGACGAATTCGCCCGCCTCCTCATCCGTAAAAACATTCGCCAAGGACAACATCGGCACGCGATGTTTGACCTTGCCAAATTTTTCGAGCGGCTTAGCTCCCACTTGCCGCGAGGCAGCAGCCTGCCCCTTCAGCGTTGGAAATTCCTCTTCCAAAGCCTCAAGCCGACGACGCAAGGCATCATAGGCAGCGTCAGAAATGGTGGGCGCATCGTCCTGATGGTATCGTTTATCATGCGCCGCAATTTCATCGGCGAGCTTGTGATATTCGGCATGCGCTTCAATCGGCGAAAGCGAGGCCTCCGCCTTCGTCTTCTTGCCGCGCGCCATCACTCCGCCCCTTCGAGCAATTTCGATGCGGCCGCACGCGCTTCATCGGTAATCTTTGCACCAGCTAACATCCGCGCAATCTCTTCACGACGATGGTCGTCATCAATCACGGTCACGCGTGTGGCGACACGGCCTTCGGTGGCTTTGTTTTTCTTGTCTTTCGCAAGATCTTTGGCGATCAGGAAATGGCGCTTAGCGCGCGCAGCCACTTGCGGCGCATGCGTGACTGACAACACCTGCACACCATCAGACAGACGCGCGAGACGCTGACCAATGGCATCGGCTACAGCACCGCCGACCCCTGTGTCGATTTCATCAAACACCAAAGTCGGGGCTGAACCGCGATCGGCAAGGCAGACTTTAAGCGCGAGCAGAAAGCGCGATAATTCGCCGCCCGATGCCACTTTCAGCATAGGGCCCGGCCGCGTGCCGGGATTGGTCTCAACCCAAAATTCAACACGATCCTGCCCATCAGCCGCGCGACTTTCGGGATCGGTTTCAAGATGCACCATGAACCGCGCACGCTCGAGTTTCAGCGGCGGCAGTTCAACGGCAACGGCCTTCTCAAGCGTTTTCGCTGCTTTGGCACGCGCCGCGCTCAACGCTTTGGCTTCATCGAGATAGGCGGCCTCAGTCGCTGCCACTTTGGCTTCCAGATCAGCCATGTTGCGCTCACCCGCATCCAGCGATTCAAGATCAGCGGCGAATTTATCGCGCAGTTTGGCAAGATCATCCGGCAACACATTATGCTTCCGCCCCGCAGCACGCAGCGCGAAGAGACGCTCTTCAACCCGCTCCAACTCACGCGGATCAAAATCGGCATCGCGCTGCGCTTGCTCTAAAGCATCCCGCGCCTCTTCAAGCGCCTGCAATGACGCCTCAAGCGCCTTCAAACTCGCTTCAACCAGATGCGGCGTTTGCGCGGCACGCCGCTCAAGCCGTCGCATCGCCGATGACACAGCGGGAATGGGCGAGGCATCACCTGCCACCACATCATGCGCATCATTGATGTCAGCGATGATCTTTTCCGCGCCCATCATCAATTGGCGTTTTTCAGCCAAGATCTGCTCTTCGCCGGGTTCAGGCGCCAATGTGTCGAGCTCGGCAAAAGCATGGCGCAAATAATCGGCCTCTCGGCGGGCTGTCTCGATCCGCTCAGCCAATTCGTCTCGCGCTTGGCGTGCCTCACGCCATGCTGCGTGCAAGGCTGATATCTTTTTTAATTTTGGCGCATGGCCCGCAAACGCATCAAGCAGCGCACGATGCGCCGCCGGATCTGTCAGCGCCCGATCATCGTGCTGGCCATGAATTTCAACAAGGCTTGCGCCAATGGCGCGTAAAGCCTGCACCGATACAGGTTGATCATTCACAAGCGCGCGCGTGCGGCCATCCGCCATCTGCACACGGCGTAAGATTAATTCACCTTCATCAACAATGTCGTGATCCTTGAGGAGGGCACGCGCCGGATGCTGCGGCCCAATCTGGAACACCGCCGTCACCTGCCCCTGCGGCTGGCCATGGCGCACTAGCGATCCATCGCCGCGCGCACCCAACGCCAATGCGAACGCATCAAGCAGAATGGATTTGCCCGCTCCCGTCTCACCGGTCAGCACGCTGAGGCCGTCCTCGAGCATCAAATCGAGGCGGTCGATCAGAACAATGTCACGAATCGAAAGCTGTACGAGCATAGGGCTGATCCTGCCCGACTATAGGTCGCGCGCAAGCCCCGGAAATCAAGTCCGGGGCCCTGATTTGCGGCTTTTTGGCTTAGCCCAACCCGACTGATTTGAACGCCTTGGTAATCCAGGAATCGCCGCTCTCACGCGGTGACAGGCCCCGCGATTGCAGGAGTTGATAAGCGTCCTTGTACCACGGCGAATCCGGGAAGTTATGCCCGAGCACGGCAGCCGCTGTTTCCGCCTCGCCAATCACGCCCAACGCCAGATAGGCTTCGGTCAAACGGGCCAGCGCCTCTTCGATTTGGTTCGTGGTCTGGAACTGCGCCACCACAATGCGGAAGCGGTTGATCGCGGCCGGGAAATTGTTCTTCTTGAGATAATAGCGGCCTACTTGCATTTCGCGGCCAGCTAATTGGTCTTTCACGACGTTGATTTTAAACTTCGCATCCGTCGCATATTCCGAATTCGGCCAACGCTGCACCACTTCCTGGAAGGAGAGCAAAGCCTTTTCAGACCGTTCCTGATCGCGCGACGTATCGGGAATCTGGTTGTAGTAAGAATTCGCAACGAGATAAGCGACATAGGCCGCGTCTTGGCTTGCCGGATGCAGGCCGAGGTAACGTTTGCCCGTGGCAATCGCCTCGTCATAATTGCGCGCTTCAAAATTGGCGAAGGTTTGCATCACAAGCGCGCGCTGCGACCATGTCGAGAACGGATATTGCTTGTCGAGCTCGTTGAAGCGTTTCGCCGCGCCCTCATATTCCTTCTTATCAACGAAGGCGAGACCCTCATTGTAAAGCTGCTCAGCCGGGATCGTTTCCTTGACCTCCGGCTTATACACTTCCGCCTTATCGAAGGGATTGAGGCTCTGAACAGTGTCACAGGCCCCCAGCGGCAACAAAGCCACCATGAGGACGCCGGTGCGCAAAGCGCGCGAGACCCAACGGGATGGGAACTGGCTCGTCGAAAAACGGTCGGCGCGCATCAAACCCTAATCCTCCGGTCGGACATCCTGCTTCGGAGCCCGTCTTAACGCAGGACGGCCCCAAATTCCATAGAGGCAGTTCGATTAAGGCAGCGATAGGGCGGGCAGATCAGTCGTTTTGGGCGGCGAAGGCTGCTGCCCGCACGCCGATTTCGGCATGACCCGTCTCACGACGACTTTCCTCAACCACGGCGTAGGCCGTCCGGTCAGAAAAGAGGGCTTCCAAGACGGCAAAGTTCATGCGGTGCCCGCCGCAATAGGAGCGGTAGAGCCCCTGGAGAGGCGCTCCGGCCAAAGCCAGATCACCCACGGCATCAAGCGTCTTATGGCGGGAGAATTCATCCGGCCAACGCGTGCCTTCCGGGTTCACCACGGCATCATCGCCCAGCGCCACCGTATTCTCGAGCGAAGCGCCAAGCGCAAAGCCCGCCTGCCACAATTTCTCGACATCGCACATGAAGCCGAAGGTGCGGGCCCGCGCGAGTTCCTTGCGGAACGATTGCGGGTCAAGATCGATCGAAGTCTTTTGGCGACCGATCACCTTGGTGTCGAAATCGATTTCAACTTCGAGACGGAAGCCGCGGGAATAGGGGTGCAATTCTGCATAAGCGCGGCCCTGCTGCACGCGCACAGTCTTCAAAACCTTGATGTAACGGCGGGTCGCAGCCTGTGTGCGCACACCGGCATTGTCGATCGCGTCAACAAACGCTTCGGCGCTGCCATCCATAATCGGCACTTCAGGGCCGTCGATTTCAACGAGAACATTATCGATGCTCAAGCCAGCCAAAGCGGCGAGCAGATGTTCGATGGTTGAAACCGAACCCGTCGATGTCTCACCAATGATGGTGCAAAGCTCAGTGGCGCTCACCAGCGTATGGCGCGCCGGGATCAGACGATCGATCCCGCTCGGAAGACCAGTGCGGAGGAAAACGATCCCGGCATTGATTTCTGCCGGATGCAAAACAATCGTCGCGGGCTTGCCTGAATGAACACCGATCCCAGTGACTTCGACGCGCCGAGCGAGAGTGGTTTGGCTTTTCAATGCCATCAGTTCCGTCCTTTGAAGTCCGCCGCTCTTGGCTTTCGCCGGAGGTAAGCAACGGAGACTGAGGCTTGCACCCCTCTCGGAACGTGAGCAGAAAAACCGCTCTGAGCCCGTAAGCCCGCCCCGAATGAGCCGGGACAATACGCGCGGCACCCGCTGGGGCCAAATCACGCTTTCTATCGGTTTGTTACAATGCCGCGCTTTTTCGTAACATCGAATTTGTTAGGATTAACAGAAGCTTAAACAAAAAAGCCCGGGGCGGCGGCCCCGGGCTCAATGCCGTTACGTCAAACGGCTATCAGTTCGACTGGCGGCGCAGGAACGCCGGGATCTCCAGTTGATCGTCTTCGCTGAGTCGCTGCTGCGGGCGAGCCGCCGTCGGACGCTTCGCGAATTCATGCGCAGAAGGAGCCGGCTGCGGCGCAGGGGCCTGCGGCATCGGGGCGACCGGAGCCTGAGGCTGCGGATGCTGTATAC
>VERN01000173.1 GCA_018882635.1 Beijerinckiaceae bacterium
TGCTAATGGGGGTAGTGCGAAACTTAGCGTCGGTTTCAGCACCATCAGTTTGATGTGTGTTTAACACACGCTTTGCCACTGCCATCTCCCAACGTCAGCACGGCAGTATGTGTTCTAAATGGAACAGAGGGCAAGCGCTGTGAACCAGTAGAAAAAGTAGCATACCACCAGACTATGCTACTCAACACCAGCTAAGTCATTGATAAATGGTGCTGCCGGAGAGGATTGAACTCTCGACCTCTCCCTTACCAAGGGAGTGCTCTACCACTGAGCTACGGCAGCGCGGGCTTGCGGGTTCCGCAAGCGCGCGTCGTCTTGCCACAGACCTCCGGGGGACGCAACCGGAGGACGCTGATTTTGCGTTTCTTACTCCGCTGCTGCCGCAGTTCCGGCCCGGTCGAGGCCAAAATGGCTCCAAACCTCGTCGAGCGCATCCGCCAGATGGGCAATCAGAGCTTCGTCATGGAAGGGTGTCGGTGTGATCCGAAGCCGTTCGGTGCCACGTGCCACGGTCGGATAATTGATCGGCTGGATATAGATCCCATGCGTCTCGAGCAGCCGGTCCGAGGCCGCTTTGCAGAGTGCGCTATCGCCCACCATCACGGGCACGATATGGGTCTCATTAGCCAGCATCGGTAGGCCGCGTGAGGCCAACGCCGCCTTGGTGCGGCCGACAGCGAGCCGGTGCAATCGGCGCTCATCCTGTGAAGAAGCGAGATGTCTCACTGACGCTAAGGCCGCGGCGGCCACACCCGGCGGCATAGCGGTCGAGAAGATAAAGCCCGGCGCATGGGAGCGCACCGCATCGATCAACGAGGCGGAACCGGCAAGATAGCCGCCATGCGCGCCATAGGCTTTGCCGAGCGTGCCTTGGATCACGTCGATCCGGCCCATCGCGCCGATTTCCTCGGCATAGCCGGCGCCATGCGAGCCATAGAGGCCGACAGCATGCACCTCGTCGCAATAAGTCATGGCTTGATAGCGCTTAGCGAGGTCGCAAATGCCGTGTAGCGGCCCGACATCGCCATCCATCGAATAGACGCTCTCGAAGACGATCAGTTTCGGCCTGTCTCGCCCGGCGCGCGCCAGAAGCTCCTCGAGATGAACGAGGTCGTTATGGCGGAAGATCACGCGTTCGCGGCCAGCCGCCCGCACACCCTCGATCATGGAATTGTGGTTGCCCGCATCCGACAGGATCAGACAGTCCGGCAACAGCTTGGCAATCGTCGAAATCCCAGCCCAATTGGCAATATAGCCGGAATTCATCGCCAAAGCGGCCTGTTTGCCGTGATTGGTCGCTAGAACCTGCTCAAGTTCGACGATCGGGTGGTGATTGCCGGAAATGTTGCGCGTGCCTCCGGCACCTGCGCCCATGCGGCGCGCCGTATTGGCCATTGCGTCAACCACGTCCGGGTGATGGCCCATGCCCAAATAATCGTTCGAGCACCAGAGAATGACGGGCTGCGCGCCAGCGGCCGTGTGGCGGATGGCCCGCGGAAAATCGCCGACCACGCGCTCGAGATCGGCGAACACGCGATAGCGCCGCTCGGATTTCAGCGCCTCAAGCGCGCGGGTAAAGAACTGATCATAATCCATGGGGGAAAGGGCCCGTCCTTACGCGCGATCCCCTTCGCACAAAACCGCCCCCGGCTGCAATGCGGTGGATTGCGCACCCCCCAAACGGCACGCTGCCACGCATTGCCGCTTGTCGCCCCCCCGGCCTTCCCCTATGCCTCAGTCGCCCCGGCGCTGGGGCCGAATCAACCCCTGACAGGGTGGCCGGATGACCACGCAGGATGAGAGACGCAAAAGGCTTGCTGAAGCGCTCAGAGACAATCTGAAGCGCCGGAAAGCGCAAACCCGCAGCCGTCGCAATTCCGCCGTGGAACAAAGCGATAGCGAGCGACCGCAGGCCACGATCAAGCCCGCCGCGCAGGAGTAGACCATGGACCGCATCCGCATCGTCGGCGGGCAGAAGCTCAACGGATCGATTGCCATCTCCGGCGCAAAAAACGCCGCTTTGCCGCTGATGATCGCGAGCCTTCTGTCACGCGATACGCTCACGCTGCATGGCGTGCCGCGCCTGTCTGATGTGCGTTTGCTCATGCGCATTCTTGGCAATCATGGTGTCGATGCCGCCATCAGCGGCAAGCGTGCCGGCCAAGCCTTCGACAATGGCGACACGATCACGCTATCGGCCCGCGATATTGTCGATACGACCGCGCCTTATGAACTCGTGGCCAAAATGCGCGCGAGTTTTTGGGTGCTTGCGCCGCTGGTTGCGCGCATGGGTGAGGCGCGCGTGTCGTTGCCGGGCGGATGTGCCATTGGCACGCGTCCGGTGGATCTCTTGCTGATGGCGCTTGAACGGCTCGGCACGCAGATTGAAATCGATGCCGGTTACGTTGTCGCCAAAGCGCCGAAGGGTCTCATCGGCAATCGAATTCATTTTCCGAAAGTGACTGTGGGCGGCACGCACACGGCTTTGATGGGTGCGGTATTGGCACGCGGCGAAAGCGTGATCGAAAATGCAGCGCGTGAACCGGAAATTACCGATCTCGCCGATTGCCTGATAAAAATGGGCGCGAAGATCGAAGGTGCCGGCACCAGCACGATTCGCGTCGAAGGTGTGACGTCCTTGACCGGCGCGCATCACACGGTGCTGCCCGATCGTATTGAGGCTGGCACCTATGCCATGGCGGTGGCAATGGCGGGTGGTGATGTGTTGCTGGAACATGCGCGAGCAGATCTTTTTCAATCAGCGCTCGATAGTCTCACCGCGTCAGGCGCAGAGATCATCGCGACCAATGAAGGCGTGCGCGTCAAGCGCAATGGAGCTGGTTTGCGTCCCGTTCACGTGACAACCGAGCCTTTCCCCGGTTTCCCGACTGATTTGCAAGCGCAATTCATGGCTCTCATGCTCAAGGCCAATGGCACATCCCATATTCGTGAAACGATTTTCGAAAATCGTTTCATGCATGTGCAGGAATTGGCGCGTCTGGGGGCCAAGATTAAACTCGACGGCGATCTTGCGATTGTCGAAGGCAATGCCGCTTTGAAAGGTGCGCCCGTGATGGCAACAGATTTGCGCGCCTCTGTATCCCTCGTGATCGCTGCACTCGCCGCTGAAGGCGAAACCATGATCCACCGCGTCTATCATTTGGATCGCGGCTTTGAGGCATTGGAACAGAAACTCGGCCGCTGTGGCGCGGAGATTGAGCGCGTCAGCGAACGCTAACATCATCCCGAAACATGCGTCGCGGTTTTCGGGCTCAGATGATGCGCAAGAAAAACCGTTCAATGCTTCTCGGCTGAGCCAGCGATCTTGTCCGTCCAAGCGAGCAAGACGCCAGAAGCGACGAACACGACATGAATGACGACGAGCCACATCAGATCGCGATCGCTCACATTTTTCACATTCATGAACGATTTCAGAAGCTGGATTGCTGAGATCGCGACGATCGATGAGAGCAGCTTCAGTTTCAGCCCAGTGAAATCGATCTTGCCCATCCATTCGGGCCAGTCTTTGTGCTCGCTCTCGTCAATCTTCGAGACGAAATTCTCATAGCCCGAGAAGATCACAATCACGATCAATGAGCCTGTCAGCGTCAAATCGACAAGCGACAGAACGGCGAGGATCACTTCGCTTTCGGTCAGGCTGAAGGCGAGCGGCAGGAAATGGATAATTTCCTGCATGGTCTTGAGCAGCATCAAGGCGAGGCTGACGACCAGCGCGACATAGAAGGGCGCAAGCAGCCAGCGGCTGGCGAACAGAAATTTCTCTAAAGCGCGTTCGATCATGGGGCCCCTGCCGGACTGGAAAAGTCCGGTGAAAGGCTTCACCGGACCTTTGGTCATAGTCGCGTCAGAGCTGGAGATAAGGGATTGGGCTTAAACCGCAAGCCCTACCGGGCATGACACGCCCGTGCCGCCCAGCCCGCAATAACCGCCGGGATTTTTGGCGAGATATTGCTGGTGGTAATCCTCGGCATAATAGAAGGGCGGCGCATCGACGATTTCGGTCGTCACCGGCCCATAACCCTTCGCCATCAGCGCGGCCTGATAGGCGGCCTTAGCCGCCTCCGCCGCCGCCTTCTGGGCGGGCGAGAAGGTGTAGATGCCAGAACGATATTGTGTGCCGATATCATTGCCTTGCCGCATCCCCTGTGTCGGGTCATGGCTCTCAAAGAACGCCTTCACCAACTGCTCGTAAGAGATGCGCGTGGGATCAAACACCACCAGCACCACCTCATTATGCCCGGTGCGGCCGGAGCAGACCTCTTCATAGGTCGGATTGGGCGTATAACCGCCCGCATAGCCGACCGCGGTGACATAGACGCCCGGGAGCGTCCAGAAGGCGCGTTCCGCCCCCCAGAAGCAGCCCAAACCGAACATCGCCATCTCAAGCCCCGGCGCGAAGGGGCCTTTGAGTGCCTCGCCATTCACATAATGGCTGCGCGCGGTGGGGATCGCATCGGGGCGGCCGGGAAGCGCCTCATCGGCGCTGGGCATTGCCGTTTTCTTGAGGAAGCCAAACATGGGGGAGCTCCTTCCTGTTCTGCCGCCAATATGGGGCCGCGCCCCAGATTTTGCGAGCGGGTGATGTCAGACCTTAATGGCGAAAAAGATTGCACCGCCCGGCCTGTGGGCTATAAGCGCGCTCTCAACCGCGTGACCTTTCGAGGGCACGATTTCTCCCACGTCTAACGGCGTGCTCTGCGGAGGGGTGGCCGAGTGGTTGAAGGCGCACAGCGCGCCTTTGGCGCGCGCCCCTTCGATGAAAAGATTGCGTGCGCCTTCGGGTGCATGTTGCGGAGGGGTGGCCGAGTGGTTGAAGGCGCACGCCTGGAAAGTGTGTATACGGGAAACCGTATCGCGGGTTCGAATCCCGCTCCCTCCGCCAGATCCCATTGCACCAATTCAAAACATGACGAAGTGACGTCAGTTTGATGAAACTGCCCGTCTTTTTCGGCGGGTCGTCATACGCCTGAACGCATCATAAACTTTATTTGCACAGGGCAGACCTGCCACGTCGCGGCAGCACCTTCCGTCGTGCATTGGGGTTCGATTCCCCACCTGCTTGGTATGCAAAAACCGGGGTTTGTTCGCGTGTCTCAGCTTTGTTGCGAGCGAAAAGTAGGCCTGTGGGCGTAAGCCTCCCCTGCGGATTGCGAGGCCGTGAGCAAACCCCACTTTTTCCCGGGGCATTGCGATGAATGAATGGGTCGTGTTCAGCGCGTTTCTTCTAGTAATGATTTTGATCATCTCTCGGCTTGCACCCCGATTGATCACCGTCACAGTCGTCCATGACTTTGAAGCTGGCATCCTCTACCGCAAGGGACGCTTTGCTGCCGTCCTCCCGGCTGGACGCTATGTTTGTTTCGAGACCTTCTCCTCAATTCTACGTTACGATCTTCGGACTAAGGATTTGTATGTCCCGAATTTGCAGATCATCACAAAGGACAAGATAGCGATCAAAGTGACAGTAAAAATTCTTTTCCGTGTGACAGATCCGCTCATCGTACAAAACCTGTCCTTTTATCTCGACGACGAATTACGAAACTATGCTGAGGCTGTTGTCTTTGCTGCGATTGCACCTCTCACCCTTGATGAGTTTCTTGAACGACCGACGGATATGGATGCATCCATGGTGAAAAGCCTTGCTGAGAAAACCCATGGATTAGGTTTTGAAATCAAAAATGTCATTTTGCGCGATGTGATTTTACCGGCTAATCTAAAGCGTGCTTATGCGGGGCTTTTGGAAGCTAAAAAGGAAGCGTTGAAAAAACTCGAGCAGGCACGCGGCGAACAAGCGGTCTTGCGCAATCTTGCCAACTCATCTGTGCTGTATGATAAGAATCCAGCGCTCTTCAAGGCTCGATTACTTCAAGCATTATCAAGTGGGCAGAATAGCATCGTCTTCAATGCTGATGGCGCTGTGACGATCACACCACAATCAACTTTGCATGACTAAAGTGACGCTGGCCCTCACTTCTTCGGCTTTTTCCCAAACACGCCTTTGGTCGTGAATTTCTGCGCCTTGTCAGTGCCCGGGCGTTGCCGTCCCTTGTGACCGATGCGCTTGCCTTCGCCCTGCACGCCCGTGCCTGCCGGTTGCCAATTGGGGATGAGCTGATGCTTGCCCGGTCCGATGAGATCCGCGCGGCCCATGCTCTTGAGCGCCTCGCGCAAGAGGGGCCAGTTTTCCGGATCGTGATAGCGTAGAAAGGCTTTATGCAAACGGCGTTGACGCAAGCCGCGTACCGTATCGATGGGCTCAGACACGCCACGTCGCACG
>VERN01000174.1 GCA_018882635.1 Beijerinckiaceae bacterium
TTCAACCGCATCGTGACAGGCCTGACGATTGCCAAGATCAAATGCATGCGTCTCGGCGCCAAGTGTTTTGGCATTGCCAGCGAGCGCATCGGTATTCACATCAGCGAGGTGGACGATGGCGCCACTCTCTTTCAACGCTTTAGCAATCGCAAAGCCGATGCCTTGCGCCGCGCCGGTGATGAGGGCCACGCGGCCGGAATAATCGAAGCGCGTCACGGCAGCACCGCCTGAATGAGATCGGATGATTGCGGCTTGCGGCCATCCTCAATGTCGTGGATCAGCTTGACGAGATTGCTGAGACACGGCGTATCAACGCCCGCCTCACGCGCCAATTTCACGATGATGCCAATTTGCGGATCAACTTCCGTTTTACGTTTGCGGATCGCGAGATCACGCCAAATGCCGGAATGCGTTTTGGCACTCGTGCTGTTGAAAATGGCTAACGCTTCAATACTGGCGCGTGATTGTTCAACGCTGGCCTCGGGCGCAAAAGCGGCTGGGTCAAAACCATTGAAGCCGATCGGTTTAATGCCACGCGCGCGCGCCGCGGCCATCACTTCGCGCCCCACACGATTGAAAATCTCGAAACGAGCGGGATCCGCAAAATTGGCGGCCATGGAATCAGGCGTGAGCGCTGTTGCAAAGAGCATCGCGCCATAGGCGAGCTTACCCCAGAGGTAACCCCAAATATTGTCGGTCAGCACCGCGTTCGGCTCAAATATTTTGAGCAGCTCAAACATCTCTTCGGTGCGCGGACGGGTTTTACCGTCGATCTCACCAACAACGACAGCGGCGCGATTACCAAACAGAATTTCGCCCGGGCCATGCCAATCGGCACCATAATTGACGAAGCAGCCCATCGTGCGCTCAGCCCCGGCACGCTCCGCGATGGCAAGTTCATTCAGGCCATTTTGCGCCGATAAGATAAATCCATCAGGTGCGAGATGCGGCAGCAATTGATCAAGCGCAGCCTCGGTCGCTTGTGCCTTCACAGCCAGCACGATCCGCTTATACGTCCCTTTCTCCTCATCCGGCGTAGCAGAAGGTATAATCTGCGTGAATTCCTCGACCGGGCCGGTGATGTGCACGCCTGTCGTGCGGCATGCGACCACATGATCGCGCACAATATCGACCATCAACACTGGAACGCCGGCACGCGCCCAATAGGCCGCAAGCACGCCGCCGATGGCGCCACCACCCCAAATGACAATGGGTTCGTCTTGATTGACCACACTCATCACTGATCCCAACGTCCACGACATTCGAGTTCCGCATGCGTGCCGACATGGCAATCGCCATCGGCCGTGACAAAGCCGCGATACATGCCCACCGTATTAAATGGCACTTCGATATGGCCTTGCCCATCAACAGCGCAGAGGCCTGCACCAATGCCATATTGTTTACCGATGGTATCAAACACCATGGTGTGGGTGGCCTCTTTCAAAGAGCGCCCTGCTAACCGCATTTGTGATGCAATTTCGTGTCCGGCGACATTGCGCATGAAATATTCACCCATGCCGGTGCAAGACACGGCGCATGCGCCATCGCGCGCATAGGTGCCAATGCCAATCAAAGGACTATCGCCCACGCGGCCCGGCGGCTTATTGGTGTAGCCGCCCGTTGATGTTGCAGCGGCAAGATGGCCAGCACGATCGAGTGCCACAGCACCGACGGTTCCGTGTTTTTCGCCTTCACTCGCGCTGGTGCCGCTTGCCGCATGCGCCCGCATCCGACGCAGCATTTCAATCCGCCGCGCCGTGGTGAAATAGCTGTTATCGACAATCTCTAAGCCTGCTGACCCCGCGAAGGCATCCGCCGAGGGGCCGATCAGCATGATCGCATCACCGCGCTCCAGCAGCGCGCGCGCCGCTTTGACGGGATTACGAATACGCCCTGCGCCAGCAACGGCACCGGCGCCGAGTGTCGCGCCATCCATGATGGCGGAATCGAGCTCATGCTGTTCGGCCGCATTTAACGCCGCGCCGTGGCCTGCGTTGAAATGGGGAGAATTCTCAAGAATGACGACAGTCGCCTCGACCGCATCAAGTGCCGAACCGCCACGACGCAGAATGTCCCAACCGGCGCGCAAAGCGTCAGCAATATGATCGCGTGATTCTGCCCATTCAGCAGCGGTCAGTTCATCAACAGGCAGTGTCCCGCAGCCACCATGCAGCGCGAGTGCGATTTTTGATGCCATGCCCCTCTCCCCGAAAGCAAACGGGCGGCCCCTTTGGCGCCGCCCGCTTTAGTCGTTTACTTAACCGGCTTGATGTCCATCGCCAGCGTGTCTTCATCAACGCGCGGCTTGATCGTCACCTTATCCTTCTGCATGGCCCATGCTGAACCAATCGCGACGATTGGTAGGCGCGGGCGATCAGTGGCCACGAGTGCGTTGGCCTGTTCCAGCAGCGAGCGACGCTTGTCGACATCCATTTCAACCGCCGCATCCTGTAACAGCTTGTCCATCACCGGATTGGAATAGCCGATGATGTTGAACGCACCCATTTTCTTCGCCGGATCATTGCTGTGAACCAGTGATGACAAGGTGTAATGGCTTTCGCCCGTGAGCGTGCCCCAGCCCGACATCGACATCGTGTATTCGCCGCGCGTTCTGGCCGGGAAGAAGACAGCGCTTGGCTGACCATTCGCCGCTACTTCGATGCCAATTTGCGAGAGCATCTGCGCGATCGAAGTCCCGACCTGACGGTCACCCGGCAGACGATCATTGGTGAAGCTGAACGTCACCTTGAAGCCGTTGGGATAGCCTGCATCCGCCATCAGCTTTTTCGCTTTAGCGATATCAGGTTTAATCTGCGGCAAGGATTTGTTGTAACCGAAGATTGATGGCGTCACGAGTTCATTAGCTGGAGCGCCAAGACCCTCCATCGCAAATTCCGCGAGCGCTGGCCGATCAATCGCAATATCGATCGCTTCACGCACGCGCGCGTCTTTGAACGGGTTCGAGGGTAGCGGCGAGCCGTCTTTGGCGGTGACTTGCGTTGGCTTGTCCTTCTGGTCCATTTCGACGTTGAAGACATAGACCGTGTTCACCTTGACGACGTTCAGCTTTGCGTCCTTCGAGAGCGTCGGCACGTCGGCTGCTGGCACACGAACAATGAGATCGAGCTGGCCAGCCTTCAGCTGTGCAACGCGTGCAGCATCATTCGGGATTTCCTTACGAACAACTTTCTGCCACGGCTCCTTGCCGCCCCAATAGCCATCGAAGCGATCGAGAACGAGCTGATCCTTCGGTGTCCAAGAGACGAATTTGTAGGGGCCGGTGCCGATGGCTGCCTTACCAGAATTGAAGCCTTCATTCGCCGTCTCCTTGGTGGAGAAATCCTTCGCGGCCTTTGAGGATACGATGAAGAGGCGAATAAAATCATTCGGCAGTGTGGGCGCGGGACCATCGGTGATCACATGAACAGTGTGAGGATCGATGACCTTCACTTCCTTCACGCGGCGCACATAAATCACGGTTGGGTTCGGACCTGAGACGGCTGGAATGCGCTCAATCGAGAATTTCACATCGTCAGCGGTAAAGTCCGATCCATCATGGAATTTCACGCCTTTGCGGAGCTTGAATTCCCATGTGTTGTCATTGATCGGCTTCCAGCTTTCTGCCAGCCGCGGCTCAAGCTGAAGATCCGTGCCCGACCAGACAAGCGTGTCGAACACATGTTTCAGCGCTTCGGCATGAGTGCCTGTCGCGGTGAAATGCGGATCAATCGATTCAGGGCCAGCACGCACACCAATATTCAGTGTTTGTGCCAGCGCGGGCAGCGAGACCGATGAGAGACAGACCGCCAGAGCGGCCGGTGCTAGGCTGCGGGCCAACAAGGTCGGCTTGAACAGGATTGTCATGATTACCCCTCCTCTTGAATGTCGATTTGCCAAGCCGGTGAATGCATCACCATTTTGGCAAGTAGATTAGAAAGCGTCTTTTGCTCGGCAGGCGATAAGGCTGCCAGCATTGTGTCTTCACGCGCGCACATCAGCGGCATCATCTCGTCAAAGATCTGCCGCCCCAATTTGGTCAATCGCAGATGGAAACGCCGCCCATCATCGGCATCAGCCGCACGCTTAACGATTTTTCGGCGCAGTAATTTTTGAATCGCGCGGCTGATGGTGTTTTTAGGAAAGCCCGACGATGCAACAATGCTGGTCGCCGCGACCCCCTCATTTAACCCCGTGGAAAACAGGACAACGAATTCTGGCCTGAGCAAGCCATAGCGTCGCTCAATGTAACCATAAACGGGAACGTTGAAATGATTGCTCAGATAATTGATGCGGAACGAGAACCAGCACGGGTTTTCCCATAATTTGACAATCGTCAGCGGATCGAGCGCCATGCCTTCGCGCGGCAAAGCGGCAACCGGACCCGCAGCCAAGGGAAGTCTCTCGCCCCTCATCAACCCATCCGCACTAATAGTTCCATGTGGAACTTGACGGCAAATCCGAGACCGGGTCAAGTTCCTTCACGACCACGTCAGTGATCAGCATAGAGGGGGACGGAATGCGGATTGCCGAGATGAACTGGATGCAGGTGGAAGAGCGGACCCGCACGGATCGTCGCTGCGTCTTGCCGATCGGCAGCGTGGAGCAGCATGCCTATCTCAGCCTGTGCGTCGATATGATCCTTGCCGAACGCGTGGCGGTTGAAGCCGCTGCACCACTCGGCGTGCCTGTTTTTCCAGTGCTTCCCTATGGGATGACACCTTCTTTTGTTGATTTTCCCGGCTCTATCAGTCTGCGGCTCAGCACTTACGTTTCAGTGCTTGAAGATATTTTGAACGGTTTATATCGCTCAGGCTTTCGGCAGATCGTTGTGGTCAATGGACATGGCGGTAATGGCCCTGTCGCGGGATTGTTCGCAGAATGGCTCGACCGGCATCGCGACGCCCGCATCAAATTCCATGAATGGTGGAAAGCACCAAAAACGTGGGAGAAAGTGCAAGCGATTGATCCAGAGGCATCTCATGCCTCATGGATGGAGAATTTTCCGTGGACGCGATTGCCTGGTGTCAATTTGCCGCAGGGGAGCAAGCCACGCCTCGATCAAGACGCCTTTGCCCAATCCGATCCGGCCACCAAACGGAACTTGCTCGGCGATGGTAATTATTGGGGCGTCTACCAACGCTCGGATGAAGACATGCTGGCTTTGTGGGAGATCGCTATCGACGAAACCCGCGCCCTGATCAACGGTCCTTGGGCAGGCTGAAGCGCATCATGGTGTCCTTTATCGTCCAGAGAATTGCGCAAGGCATTGTGGTCATGGCCGCGATGTCGCTGCTCGTCTTTCTGGGCGTCTACGCGATCGGCAATCCAATCGATGTTTTGCTAGCGCCTGATGCCACGCAGGAAATCCGGACGCAAACCATTGCGCGCTATGGGCTTGATCGCCCGCTTTATGAACAATATGGCCAATTCGTCTGGCGTGTTTTGCATGGTGATCTTGGGCGATCCTTCGTCTTCAACATGCCGGTGACGGATTTGATCTTTATGCGCTTGCCCGCGACGCTGGAATTGACGCTCGCGGCCGTCCTTGGCGCAACTGTGATTGGCATACCATTGGGGATCTATGCGGGGTATCGCCCACAATCACGGACCGCGCGCTGGATCATGGCGATCTCGGTGATTGGCTTTTCAGTCCCGACCTTCTGGATCGGCCTTGTCCTGATCCTCACCTTTGCGGTGACGCTGGGCTGGTTGCCTGCTGGCGGACGTGGCGAAACGGCCAATCTGTTCGGCATTGAATGGAGTTTTCTCACCGGAAATGGCTTGAAACATCTGCTGTTGCCAGCGCTAAACCTCTCGCTGTTCAAGCTCGCCTTAATGATCCGATTGGCGCGTGCTGGTACACGTGAAATCATGCTCACCGATACGGTGCGCTTTGCGCGCGCAACCGGCCAAAGCGAAACGACAATCATTCGCCATCACGTCCTGCGCCTGATTTCGATCCCGCTTGTCACAGTGTTCGGCCTTGAGCTTGGCTCCACGCTTGCCTTCGCTGTCGTCACTGAGACGATTTTTTCGTGGCCGGGCGTGGGCAAGCTCATCATCGATTCCATTCAATCGCTCGATCGCCCTGTAATGGTCGCCTATCTCGTCTTGGTTTCGCTTCTGTTCATTGCCATCAATTTCGTGGTCGACCTTTGCTACGTCGCGCTCGACCCGCGCATGCAAAAGGGTTGACGATGGCCACGGGACAATTGCGCCGCTTCTGGGATGAATTTGCCGAAAACAAAGTCGCTGTTGCCGCCCTCTTTGT